>DATDKQ010000343.1:0-2332 GCA_036519915.1 Solirubrobacterales bacterium
GCTCTCCTTGTAAGCGGTCACCCCGTCGGCCGCGATCACGTCCACACCCTGGTCCACCAGGTGCGCGTGCAACTCCGAGACCTGCTCCTTCGTGACCTCCACCTCCTCGAGGGTGGAAGCGATCTCCTCGAAGGTCAGATACCCCCGCTCGGTCCCCGCGGCGATCAGGCCGCGCAACTCCTCGTTCTCCCCGAAAGTCTGTTCGTCGGCCGAGACAGCCGTGCGAATCGACGCCAAACCCTTCTCCTCTCCCAGTTGTCCCGCCTCCCCCCTATGGAGGCCGGCCCAGCGCCCATGAGTATATGGACGGCGGCGCTGGAAGACCGACCAATTTTGGGGCAATTCGCAGGGTGCCGATCGGGCTCCGGCATACTTGACCCGATGGCCAATCCCACCGAAATGGTTCCCTCCCGCGACGCCCAGGCCGAGGCACCCACCACCCGGGTCAGCCTCTCTCGGGTCGGCGTCGTCGGGGTCGAGAAGATCATCCGCGTCTGCGGGTCACAGAACGGGGGCCCATCGGGGGAGGAATCCCTCTACCACGCCGACCTCGAGTGCTTCGTCGACCTCAACCCCGAGCAGGCCGGCGTCCACATGTCCCGCTTCGAGGAGGTCGTCAACGAGGCCATCGACACGGTCGTCCTCGGCGAGGCGCTCCGCGCTGAGGGCCTTGCCGCGCACATCGCCGAGCGCGTGCGCGAGCGCCAGGCCGGACGCCGCGCCGAGGTCAGAATCGCGGCGCGGTACCCCGAGACCGTTCCCGCCCCCGTCTCCGGCCTCCCCACCCAGGAGCTCTACACCCTCTTCGGCACCGCCGTCGCCTCCGAGCGCGGCACGCGCACCCTCACCGGCGTAGAGGCCCAGGGCATGACCGCCTGCCCCTGCGCCCAGGGACTGGTCGAGGACGGCGCCCGCGTCCGTCTCGCCGAGCAGGGCTTCGACTCCGAGGACATTGACCGCATCGTCGACGCCGTCCCCATCGCCACCCACAACCAGCGCGGCATCGGCACTCTCTACATCGGTCTCCCCGAGGACTCGGACGTCGACATCGACGCTCGCCAGCTCCTCGGCATCGTGGAGACCTCGATGTCCAGCGAGATCTACGAGCTCATGAAGCGCTCGGACGAGCGCTTCGTGGTCGAGAAGGCCCACGCCAACCCCCGCTTCGTCGAGGACTGTGTCCGCGAGATGATCCGTCAGGTGACCGAGACGTTCCCGCAGCTGCGCGACGGCGCCTTCGTCCACGCCCGCCAGGAGAACCTCGAGACCATCCACCGCCACAACGTGGTCGCCGAGCGCTACGGCCTGCTCTCCGAAATCACCGGCGAGCTGGAGAGCGGCTCGCACTCCCGCCACCACACCAGCACGCGGGAGTGGCTAGAAGCGCCCGCCACGTAGCGCGTTCGGCAGCCACTCCGGCCGGCCCGCACGGATCCCTCTCGCCCATCCCGCGCGACGGCCCGCTGCCCTGCTCGTTCGCCCAGGAGAGGATCTGGCAGTCCGCCAGCACCGCGCTGGAGTCCGCCGCCTTCGCCATGTGCTCGGTGACCGCGCTTCGCGGACCCATCGACCTCGAGGCGCTCCGCGCCGCCCTCGAACACGGCGTCGCTCGCCACGAGCCCCTGCGCACCACGTTCGTCGAGCGGGGAGGGAGGCCCCTTCAAGTCGTCCACCCGCCGGGACACCTTCATGTCCCGCTGACTGACGTGACCCAGGAGCCCGATCCGGAATCCAGGGCGACCGAACTGCTCCGCGATGAGGCCTCGGTCCCCTTCGATCTGGAGCGCGGACCGTTGCTGCGATTCCGGCTCGTCCGGGTCGGCAAGAACGACCATCGGCTCCTACGAGTGAGCCATCACCTGGTCACGGACCGCCGCTCCTGGCAAGTCTTCGTCACCGACGCCATGAAGGCGTACGAATCGGTGCGCAGCGGAGCGCCGCTGCCCTCATCCGACCGCCTGCAATACGCCGACTTCGCCGCGTGGGAGCGGCAGCGGATGAACCCCGGGAGCAGCCACTGCCGAGAGCAGGTCGCTTGGTGGCAGCAGGCATTCGATCCCACGCCGCCCATCCTCGAGCTCCCCTTCACCCGTCCAACCCCCGCCAGCGGCCTGGCTCCTGGCGACGGCAACGTGTGGTGGGGGGTCCAACCCGCCGTCGCCGACGCCATGGATGAGATCCGACGCTCAGAGGCAGGGACCCGCTACACCGTCCGCCTCGCGATCTTCTCGGCCTTGCTCGCGCTCGAGACCGGCCAAGACGAGATCACCGTCGGGACGTACATCGACAACCGCCGTCTCGCCGAGACGGAGTCGATGTTCGGAGACTTCTC
>DATDKQ010000344.1:0-3720 GCA_036519915.1 Solirubrobacterales bacterium
TGATGCGATGTTCGCGCGTATCGCCGAGGCCGGCGGCGGCCTTGACGCCTTCCTCTCCGACCACGCGGTGGTTCTGACCGCGGACCACGCTCAGACTGCGGTGGAGCACGGCCTGCCGCTGGCCGACGAGCTGGCCGAGGATTGGGCGGTGCTCCAGCCGAACGCCGACCGCCCCGAGGACGCCGAGATCGCGGTCAGCCCGACCTCGCGCGCCGGTGCGGTCTACATCCTCGACGCCGGGTACCGGCATCCGGTCACCCATGAGCGCGCTCGCCTGCGCCTCCGCGAGCTCACCGGTGTCGACCTGGTGACCTGGCTGGCTTCGGACGACGGGACGCCGGTCCGGCGCAGCGGGGTCGGCCTCGACGATCCCAACGCGCTCGACGCGGTCGTCGAGCGGAACGGATACGAGTTCCGCTTCCGCCCGGGCGGCCAGCTCAAGGACGTGCGCGGCAACTCCTGGGCGGTGACCGGCGAGCCGGAGGCGCTCGCCGGCGACGTCACCCGCGGCCGCTTCGAGTCGCACGAGTATCCGGACGGTCTCGCGCGGCTCTGGTCGGCCCTCACCTCGCCGCACGCGGGTGACATCCTGATCTCCGCCGCAGAGGGCTACGAGTGCGTCGACTGGGGCGGCATCAGCCACGCCGGCGGGGGCAGCCACGGCTCGCTCGGCCGAGGCGACTCGCTGGCTCCGGTGGTCTTCGTCGGCTGCGGTCCGGACGCCCCGGACAAACGGCCGCAATGGGCGTTGCGGGATCTGGCCCCGGTGATCCTGGAGCACTTCGGAGTGGATGGCGGAAGGCCCCAGGGATGACCCCCGTCCAGACCGCCAAGCGAATCGGGCGCGGGACGCTGAAGCCGCAGAACTGGGTGCAGCTCCTGCAGTTCGGGCTGGTGGGCGCCTCCGGCTACGTCGTCAACCTGGCCGTGTTCGCGGTGATGGTCGGCCCGTTCAACCTGCACCACATCCTGGCCGCGATCATCGCCTTCTGCGTCGCGGTCACGAACAACTTCTGGTGGAACCGCCACTGGACCTTCGATGCGAAGCAGGGCCACGCCGGCTTTCAGGCCGCGCGCTTCTTCACCGTGAGCGTTCTCGCGCTGTTCATCAACCTGATCGTGCTCGAGCTGCTGGTGCGCGGCGGGATGGGCGACCTCCCGGCCCAGGCCCTGGCGGTGGCGGTCGCGATGCCCTTCAACTTCATCGGCAACAAGCTGTGGACGTTCGCCTGAGACGAGCGCTTCCTCTCGCTGCATCCCTAGCGCTCATCCTCACCCTGCTGCTTGCGGCGCCGGCGGGGGCCCAGCAGCCCAAGATCAGCCAGAACCGGGCGATCGAGATCGCCAAGCTCGATCCGAAGGCGGTCGCGGCGGCCGAGCAGCACTCGGACCTCGCGCCATCGGCCAGCCGCAACTCGGGGACGGGTCTCTGGGAGGTCGGGTTCTTCACGGGCGACAACGAGGTCGTCCAGGTGGTCGTCGACCCGAACACGGGCAAGGTCGTCGAATCGTGGACGGGCTACCAGGTGGCCTGGCGAATGGCCCGCGGCTATCCGGGTGCCTTCGGCCGGATGATCAACGCGCCCTACATCTGGCTGCCGCTCTGCGCGATCTTCGTCCTCGGGCTGCTCGACTGGCGGCGCCCGTTCAGGCTCGCCCATCTGGATCTGCTCGTGATCGTTGCCGGGTTCGGCCTCTCCCACTACTTCTTCAACAGGGGGAACATCGGCGCTTCCGTCCCCCTCGCCTATCCGCCGCTGCTCTACCTGGCCGCTCGTGCGCTCTGGCTCGGCTTTCGCAGGCGCAGCGGCGTCGGTCTGCGTCCCTCGCTGCCGATCACCTTGCTGGCGGTCGTGACTGTCTTGCTCGTCGCCGGCCGGATCACCCTCAACGTCGCCGATTCCAACGTGATCGACGTGGGCTACTCGGGGGTGATCGGAGCCGACCGGATCGCCGATCAGAAGCCGATCTACGGCAACTTCCCCAGCGACGACCAGTCGGGCGACACGTACGGCCCGGTCGCGTACTACGCCTACGTCCCCTTCGAACAGGTCTTTCCCTGGAGCGGCACCTGGGATGACCTCCCCGCGGCCCATGCGGCCTCGATCTTCTTCGACCTCGCCACGATGGGAGCCCTCTTCCTCCTGGGCCGAAGGATCCGGAGGGGCCGGCGCGGAACGGAGCTCGGAGTCCTCCTCTGCTTCGGGTGGGCCGCCTGTCCGTACACCGCATACGTGCTCGAGTCGAACACCAACGATGCGCTGGTCTCGCTCACCCTGGTGGCGGCGCTCCTCTGCCTGACATCGCCGATACCGCGCGGGATCAGCCTGGCGTTATCGGGACTGACGAAGTTCGCGCCCCTGGCGCTGGGTCCGCTGTTCGCGACCTATGGAGCGACCGAGGGAGGCGGCGAGGGATTCCTGCGCAGATACGCGAAGGTGGTGATCCCGTTCACGATCGCCTTCGCCGTGACGGTGCTGGTCGTCTGCTTCCAGGCTCTCCAGGATCCCGGCCTCTCGACCTTCTGGCACCGCACGATCGCCGAGCAGGGCGGGCGGGATTCGCCGTTCAGCATCTGGGGGCAGGACCACTCGCTCGGCTGGCTGCAGGCACTGGTCAAGGCCGCGGTGGTGGGGGTCGCCGTCCTGGTCGCCTTCAGGCCGAAGCGGCGGGACCACGTCACGGTCGCGGCCCTCGGCGCGGCGGTGCTGATCGGCATGGAGCTGACCGTCGACCACTGGTTCTACCTCTACATCCCGTGGTTCCTGCCGTTCCTGCTGATCGCCCTGCTGGCGAGCGGAATCGTGCCGCTAGGTCGAGACCGGGAGGAGGATCTGGTCGATCCCGCGAGCGAGCCCATCGTCGCCGATCTCGACAGCGGCGCCCATCAGCCAGATGTCCTCGTCCGCGGTGTCGAAGCGGACCGGCATCTGCGTCCGGAAGGCCTCTAGCGCCTGCTCACGGCGCACGCCGATCACGCCGGCCCGCGAGCCCGTCATGCCGACGTCGGCCATGTGGGCGGTGCCGCCGGGCAGAACCCGGGCGTCGGCGGTGGGGACGTGGGTGTGGGTCCCGAGAACGGCCGCCACCCGGCCGTCCAGGTGCCAGCCCATTGCCACCTTCTCGCTGGTCAGTTCGGCGTGGAAGTCGACGAAGATCGCGTCCGCAGCGCCGGCCAGCGAGTCGAGCAGCTCGTCGATCGCGGTGAAGGGATTGCGCTCGACTTGCAGATGCATCTGCCCACTCAGGCTGATCACCGCCACCCGCATACCGGCGGCCTCGACGATCGTGTGTCCGCGCCCGGGGTTGGCATCGCGGAAGTTGGCTGGGCGCAGGATGCGCTGCTCCGAGTCGAGGTAGGGATAGACCTCGCGGTGCCGGTAGGTGTGGTTGCCGAGCGTGATCACGTCCGCGCCCGCGGCGAAGACCTGCTCCGCCGTCTCCTTTGTGACCCCGACGCCGCCGGCCACGTTCTCGCCGTTGACGACGACGAGGTCTGGCATCCGCTCGGCGCGCAGGTCGGGCATCGCCGTCGCCAGAGCCTCTCGGCCGGGCTTGCCGACGACGTCCCCTATGAACAGGAGGCGCATCGACGCGCCAGCGTAGACCACTGCCACAGCGGCCGACCCGCCTTGCCACTAGCTTTCGGGCGATGAGCGAGAACCCACCGCGGGCTCGGGCGCGGCGGGCCGACCCCGTGCTCGAGGTGGACGGCCTCTC
>DATDKQ010000345.1:0-11149 GCA_036519915.1 Solirubrobacterales bacterium
GAGGGCTTTTGCAAGCGGCTTGGTGGCGGTCGAGGCGAACGCCGACTCGGTCTGCTCGTCGGAGCGGCCCACCTCGTAGGTGACGAACGCCTGAGCGAACTCCCACGCGACCGCCGCCGGCTTCTCGGTGGGCTTCGCTGCGGGCGCGGGCGGAGCCGGGAGGGGGGAGTGACCGGATTCGAACTGCGGCCTCACCCCCTCGAGCAGAAGTGTGTTCGAGCCCTGCGGGGTGGCCGCGACCGGCGCGAGCTGCGGCGCCGCCGGATGGGTGGGGGCGTGGTCAATTGCGGTGATCGCACCCGCGCCTCCGGCGGCGACAGCGAGAGTTGCGGCGGAGGCCGCGAGGGCTGCCCGCGTCTTCCGGCCCCGCGCGCGATAGGCGTCGGAAAGCGGCCAGGTGAGCCTGGTCTGGATCAGCTGCTGCAGCGGCTCGGTGGCGCGACCGGCGCGGTCCAGCGCGGCACGCGCAGCGTCGGATCCGCGCCAGAGGACGCGCTCCTCGAAGCCCCAGGCAGCCTCACGAACAGACCACCCGGCCTGGTCGGCCGACACACGAAGACCCATGCGTAATTAGTCGTCTCGGCAGGCGTGCGACCCGATACCGAGAAGTTGGTCGATTCATGCCCGCGATGCAGGCTTTTGTTCACGCAGGGCTAGGCGGCGGCCTTTTCGCGTGATTCCGAGGCCTTGGCTGCCTCGGCCTTGGCGAAAACGAGCTCGCCGTCGGCGGCGTCAACCTTGACGCTGTCGCCCTCCGCAAACTCTCCCTCGAGCAGCCGCAGCGCCAGCTTGTCGACGAGCTGCTTCTGGATCACCCGCTTCAGCGGGCGCGCGCCGTAGGTTGGGTCGAAGCCGAGGTTGCCGATCAGCTCACGTGCCTTGCCCGTGAGCTCGATCTCGATTCCCCGCTCGCTGACGCGCCTCGCCAGTTGGGCGACCTGGATGTCGACGATCTTGCCGAGGTCCTCCTTGGTGAGGCGGTGGAAGATGACGACGTCATCGATCCGGTTGAGGAATTCGGGCGGGAAGGTCTGGGTGAGCGCCTCCTCCACCTGCTGCCGTGCCTTCTCCTCGACCGCCTCGGCCGCGATGAACTGGGAGCCGACGTTGCTGGTCATGATCAGGACGGTGTTCTTGAAGTCAACGGTGCGGCCCTGGCCGTCCGTGAGACGCCCGTCGTCCATGATCTGGAGCAGGACGTTGAAGACATCCGGGTGGGCCTTCTCGATCTCGTCGAGCAGGATCACCGAGTAGGGGCGGCGACGGACTGCCTCGGTGAGCTGGCCGCCCTCCTCGTACCCGACGTACCCGGGTGGAGCGCCGATCAGCCGCGCGACGGCGTGCTTCTCCATGTACTCGGACATGTCGATGCGGACCATCGCCTGCTCGGAGTCGAACATGAACTCGGCGAGGGCCCGAGCGAGCTCGGTCTTGCCTACGCCGGTCGGGCCGAGGAACAGGAAGCTTCCGATCGGGCGATCCGGGTCGGAGAGCCCGGCGCGGGAGCGGCGCAGGGCGCCGGAGACGGCCTCGACCGCCTCGTCCTGGCCGATGACGCGCTCGTGGAGGCGCTCCTCCATGTGGATCAGCTTCTCGACCTCCCCCTCCATCAGGCGGGAGACAGGGATGCCCGTCCACTTGGCGACGACCTCGGCGATGTCCTCCTCGGTGACCTCCTCGGTCAGCATCGAGCCGCCATCGCGGTGGAGCTCGGCCAGCTGCGCCTCACCCTCCTCGACGGCCCTCTCGAGCTCCGGGATGCGGCCGTAGCGCAACTCTGCCGCCCGCTCGAGGTCGGCGTCCCGCTCGGCCCGCTCGGCCTCGCGCTGCACCTCCTCGAGCTCCGCCTTCGCGCCCTTGATCCGGTCGATCGCCCCCTTCTCGTTCTGCCAGCGCGCCTTCATCTCGGAGGAGCGCTCGCGAAGGTCGGCGAGCTCGGACTCGATCGCCTCGCGCCGCTGGTTCGACGTCTCGTCCTTCTCCTTCTTGAGCGCCTCGCGCTCGATCTCGAGCTGCTGGATCCGCCGCTCGACCTCGTCGATCTCGGTCGGCATCGAGTCGATCTCGATCTTCAGGCGGGAGGCTGCCTCGTCGATCAGGTCGATCGCCTTGTCCGGCAGGAAGCGGTCGGCGATGTAGCGGTCGGAGAGGGTGGCGGCCGCGACGATCGCGGCGTCGGTGATCCGCACTCCGTGGTGGACCTCGTAGCGCTCCTTGAGCCCGCGCAGGATCGCGATCGTGTCGCCGGCGTCGGGCTCGCCGACCAAGACGGGCTGGAAGCGGCGCTCGAGGGCGGCGTCCTTCTCGATGTGCTTGCGGTACTCGTCGAGGGTGGTCGCGCCGACGGCGCGGAGCTCGCCGCGCGCGAGCATCGGCTTCAGAAGATTGGAGGCGTCGACGGCGCCTTCGGCGGCACCGGCGCCGACGATGGTGTGGAGCTCGTCCATGAAGAGGACGATCTGGCCCTCGGCGGCCTGGATCTCCTTGAGAACGGCCTTGAGCCTCTCCTCGAACTCGCCGCGGTACTTGGAGCCGGCGAGGAGCGAGCCGATGTCAAGCGCGATCACGCGGCGGTCACGCAGCGACTCGGGGATGTCACCCGAGACGATCCGCTGCGCGAGGCCCTCGACGATCGCGGTCTTGCCGACGCCGGGGTCGCCGATCAGCACCGGGTTGTTCTTGGTCCGGCGGGAGAGCACCTGGATGATGCGGCGGATCTCCTCGTCGCGGCCGATCACCGGGTCGAGCTTGCCGGCCTCGGCCTCGGCGGTCAGGTCACGCCCGTACTTCTCGAGCGCGCCGAAAGTGTCCTCGGGATTGGGGGAGGTGACGCGATGCGGTCCACGCACCTCCGAGACCGCCTGCACCAGCTCCTTGCGCGGCGGGAGCAGGTCGGAGACGCCGGACTTGGACTCCGCCAGCGCCAGCAGGATGTGTTCGGTCGAGATGTACTCGTCGCCGAGCCCTGTCGACTCCTTCTCTGCCTGCTGGAGGACCCAGACGAACTCGCTCGAAGGACGGACGTCGGGGACGGTGTTGCCGCTCAGCCGGGGGAGTTTGTCGATTGCCTCCCTGGCCCGCTCGCGGGCGTCCTGTGCGTCGACGCCGAGGCGCTGCAGGACCGGCACGACGACGCCCTCGTCCTGCTCGAGCAGGGCGAGGAGAAGGTGGGGCGGGGCGACCTCGGGGTTCGAGTTCTCCGAGGCGAGCCGCTGCGCGGCGGCCACGGCCTCCTGCGACTTGATCGTGAATCGATCTGGCTGCATCTGGGCCAAATGGTAGCTGCTTCAGTCGGGAAAGTAAAGAAATCTATGTCAATAACACTTAGATATATGCCCTCCGACGGCCCGGAATTCTGGGGTTGGCATGCGAGCGCCGCTCGGCATAGGATGGCGCAGGAAGGATCGGTCAAGGACGGCAATGGAGAGCAACCTCGAGATTTGCAGGCGGGTGCTGGAAGCCTTCAACGACGAGGGGATCGAAGGCGTGCTCCCGTACTACGACGACGACTGCGAGGTCTACGACCCGGATCTCCCGAGCGATCGGACCTACCGCGGCAAGGAGGCCCTCCGCAGCTTGCTCAACCTGATGCTGATGGGGTCCGAGCAGACCGAGATCCGCGACTACGAGCTCCTGCCCGCCGGCGATCGGGTCGTGGCGCTCATCCGGACCTACTTCCGGGGTGCCGGGGGAGGCCCGGAGGTCGAGGTGCGTGACGCCCATACGATGACGTTCCGCGACGGAAAGATCGTCTACTGGCGGCTTTACATCGACAGCACCGAGGCCCTCACCGACGCGGGCCTCGACCCGGACCTCGCCCGTTCCGTACGGCCCGAGGCGGCCTAGGTCGCACCTACGCTTCGCCCGTGGAATCCCCACGGAGGACCCTGGTCGCGCTCGCCACTCTGCTCGCTATGGCGAGTCTCTCCGTGCTCTTCGTGGCGGGCCTGGCGAGCGCGAATCGAGGCGACGACGGTGCTCAGCGCTCGCACAAGGTCTGGCCCCGGGAGGTCTATCCGCGGCCGGCGGCGGTCCGGCGAGCCCAGCGCTTCGCCGCCGCTCTCGGCGACGTCTCCTTCGCGGTCGTCGACCGCTCACTGGGGCTCCGCGGCTACGACTACGACCGCCAGTTCAGCTCCGCCAGCGTCAGCAAGGCTCTGCTGCTCGCGGCCGAGCTGCGCCGACTCGATCGGGAGGGGCTGCCGCTCAGCAGCGAGACCAAGGCCCTGCTGGAGCCGATGGTCACCTATTCCGACAACCGAGCCGCGGACGGCGTCTACGAGCAGGTCGGGGACGAGGGGCTCGAGGAGGTCGCGGAGCGCGCCGGGATGACCGCCTTCGAGCCGACGCCGGGCTTCTGGGGCGGCGACCGGATCACCGCTGCCGACATGGCGCGGTTCTTCTACAGGCTCGATGCCAACCTCCCGGGTCCGCACCGGGCCTATGCCAAGCGATTGCTCGCGAGGATCGCACCCGTCGAGCGTTGGGGAATCCCGCAGGCGATCGGGCACGGCTGGTCGGTCTGGTTCAAGGGAGGCTGGCGTCCGTCCGGCGGGGAGCACAACAGCGGGCCGGTCACCCATCAGGCTGCCCTGCTGGAGCACCGCCGCGGCGAGCGCGTCGCGCTCGCGGTCCTCACCGACGAGGCGCCGTGGGGCGGCGGTGGCTTCGAGACGATCGAGGGCGTGGCGCGCCGCCTGCTCTCATCCCCGCCCCCTTACCGGGGCGGCTGGCCCACCCCGTAGCCGCTTACTTGAGCCGCCTGATCGGGATTCGCGTTGAGTCCTGAGCCGGACGGAGCTTCTCGGGCTCGTAGGCGCCATAGGGGACGAGCTCGCCGCCCACCGATTTACGGAGGCGCTCGAGCTCCTGGGTCATCTTCGACTCCATCTCGGCCGCCCGCTTTCGCACCCTCGCCATCTCGGCGCGCATCCGCTCGAGCCTCTGCTCGAGGTCGATCACGGTCTCGACCCCGGCTAGGTTGAGGCCCTCCTCACTGGTCATCCGCTGGATGCGGCGGAGCAGCTCGACGTCGGCCTGCGAGTAGAGCCTGGTGTTCTTCGGCGAGCGCTTCGGCGTGATCAGCCCCCGCGTCTCGTACATCCGCAGTGTCTGCGGATGCATCGCGGCGAGCTCGGCCGCGACCGAGATCATGAAGACCCCGCGCTCCTCGTCGATGCGCTCGGCCTCCTGCTGCCGTCTCCTGCGCGAGCCGTCAGCCATCAGTCCTCAACTTTCCCCTCTGCGCCGGATGATCCGGCCGCGGTGTTTGCGGCCGTTGAAGCTTTTCCGAGGAGCGAGTCGCGCGGGTTGCGGCCGTTGAGCGACTCGGCGAGCTTCTCCACGGCCTCGCGCTGGTCATCGGTGAGCTCCTTCGGGACGTCGACCCCGATCCGGTAGTAGATGTCTCCGCGGCCCGAGCCCTTGGTGTGTGGGGGTCCTTCGCCGCGCAGGCGCTGGACGGTGCCATGCTGGGTTCCTGGCGCGATGCGGATCGTCTTCGATCCGTTCAAGGTCGGGACCTCGATGTTGCCGCCCTGGATCGCCTCGGTCACCGTCACCGGGAGGTCGACTTCGAGGTTGCCGTCCGGGCGCTGCTTGAAGACGGGAGAGGGAGCGACCCGCGTCGTCACATAGAGATCGCCGCGCGGTCCGCCCCGATAGCCGGCCTCGCCCTTGCCGGCGAGCCTGATCCGGCTGCCGTCGTGGACGCCGGCGGGGATGTTGACGCGGTAGCGCTTGGTCTCCTGCGTCACGCCGCTGCCCGAGCATGTCGGGCAGGGGTCCTCGATGATGCTGCCCTGCCCACCGCACTCGGGGCAGGGCTGCGAGATCGAGAAGAGGCCCTGACTCTGGGCGTCGATGCCGGTGCCCTCGCAGCGAGGGCAGGTGTGCGGGGACGTCCCCGGCCTCGCGCCGCTGCCGTGGCAGGTCGGGCACTCGCCGGTCGTCGGCACGGAGACGGCGATCTGTGTGCCGTGCATCGCCTGGTCGAAGCTCAGGCGAACCTCGGTCTCCAGGTCGCGGCCCCGCTGCTCGCGCGGGCCCTGCTGGCGCCCCCGGAAGAACGTGGAGAAGATGTCGCCGAGATCCGAGGCGAAGCCGCCGCCGGGGAACCCGCCGCCGCCGGGGACGCCCCCGGGGAACCCGCCCGCACCGAAGCCGGCGAAGCGGCCGCCCGCGTCGTACTCCTTGCGCTTCTCGGGATCGGAGAGGGCGTCGTACGCCTGCTGGATCTCCTTGAAGCGCTCCTCGGCCCGCTCGTCGTCCGGGTTGCGATCCGGATGCCACTTGCGGGCCAGGTCGCGGTAGGCCTTCTTGATCTCGTCCTGCGAGGCCGACTTCGAGACCCCCAGGATCTCGTAGAAGTCGCCGGAGGCCATCAGGCGCTCACCACCACGCGGGCCGGACGCAGAACCTGGCCGTTCAGCCGGTAGCCCTTCTCGACGGTCTCGAGGACGACGCCAGGCTTGGTGCCCTCATCCGGCCTCGTCGAGAGGGCCTCGTGCAGCTGCGGGTCGAACTTCTCGCCGGTGGGATCGAACGACTCCACCCCGGCGCCCTCGAGGCGGCTGTGCAGCTCGTCGCGGACCATCGCGACCCCCTGCACGAGCGCTTGGTACTCCCTTAAACGGGTCGCGCTGTCGCGCGCCCTCGCATCATCCTCGCCCGCCGCCAGCGCCCGCTCGAGATTGTCGAGCGCGGGCAGCAGCTGCCGCGCGAGGTCGGCCTTGCCGCGGGCGAGCGCCTCGGAGGTCTCCTTGGCGACCCGCTTGCGGTAGTTCTCGAAGTCGGCCTTGGTCCGCCTGGCGAGCTCGAGATACTCGTCGCGCTCGCGCTTGGCCTCGGCTAGCTGATCGAGATCTCGCTCGACCTGATCCGCGGCGCCATTCTCGCCCGAGTCCGGGCCGGCCGAGGACTCCTCGTCCTCGACCAGCTCCGCCTCGACGACCTCGTCGTCCCAGACATGACGTGTCGCGCCGTCGCGCGCCGTCGGATCACGCTTTTCGTCCGTCATGCGGCCTCCCTACGAGGTCTTCTCGTCGTCGACGACCTCGGCGTCAACGACCTCTTCCTCGTCACCGGCGCCGTTCTGCGAGGCACCGTCGGTTGAGTCCTGTTGTTCCTGCGCCGCCTGGGAGTAGATCTGCTCAGAGACCTTCTGGAAGGCGGTCTGCAGGGCGTCCGACTTGGAGCGGATCTCGGCCGCGTCCTCGGACGTGAGCGAGTCCCGCACGTCCTTGATCGCCGCCTCGATCTCCTCCTTGGAGCTCTGGTCGACCTTGTCACCCAGCTCGCCGAGCTGCTTCTCCGCCTGGTAGGCGGCGTTCTCGGCGACGTTGCGGGCCTCGGCCAGCTCGCGCTGGCGCCGGTCCTCGTCGGCGTGCGACTCAGCGTCCTTGATCATCTGGTCGACCTCGGACTCGTCGAGCCCGGAGCCGCCCTTGATCTCGATCTTCTGCTCCTTGCCGGTGCCGAGGTCCTTGGCCGAGACGTTGAGGATGCCGTTCGCGTCGATGTCGAAGGTGACCTCGACCTGCGGCATTCCCCGCGGCGCCGGTGGGATCCCGGTGAGCTGGAACTTGCCCAGGCTCTTGTTGCCGGAGGCCATCTCGCGCTCACCCTGAAGCACGTGGACCTCGACAGACGGCTGGTTGTCCTCGGCCGTCGAGAAGATCTCCGACTTCTTCGTCGGGATCGTCGTGTTGCGCTCGATCAGCTTGGTCATCACGCCGCCCTTGGTCTCGATGCCGAGGGTGAGCGGGGTGACGTCGAGAAGCAGCACGTCCTTGACGTCGCCGGCCAGGACGCCCGCCTGGATCGCGGCGCCGATCGCCACGACCTCGTCAGGGTTGACGCCCTTGTGGGGGTCCTTCCCGGTCAGCTCCTTGACCTTCTCCTGCACAGCCGGCATGCGGGTCATGCCGCCGACCAGGACCACATGCTCGACCTCACTCCCGGCGTCCGCCAGCGCCTGCTTGACAGGCGCGACGACGCGCTCGAGTAGATCCGAGGTGAGCTCGGTGAGCTTCGCCCGGGTCAGCTTGATGTCGAGATGCTTCGGCCCCGCGTCGGTCGCCGTGATGAAGGGCAGGTTGATCTGTGTCTCCTGGGTGGTGGAGAGCTCGATCTTCGCCTTCTCGGCGGCCTCGTAGAGGCGCTGCAGGGAGTTCTTGTCCTGCGAGAGGTCGACGCCCTGGT
Organism: Solirubrobacterales bacterium; assembly: GCA_036519915.1. Taxonomy (GTDB): domain Bacteria; phylum Actinomycetota; class Thermoleophilia; order Solirubrobacterales; family 70-9; genus DASUPK01. The sequence continues at coordinate 8,203 of DATDKQ010000345.1, forward strand.
CGCGCTTGAACTCCGCGACCAGCCACTCGACGATCGCCTTGTCCCAGTTGTCGCCGCCGAGGTGGTTATCACCGGCGGTCGACTTCACCTCGAAGACGCCGTCGCCGATCTCGAGGACGGAGACGTCGAAGGTGCCGCCACCGAGGTCGAAGACCAGGATCGTCTGATCGGACTCCTTGTCGAGCCCGTATGCGAGCGACGCGGCGGTCGGCTCGTTGATGATCCTCTTGACGTCGAGACCGGCGATCTTGCCGGCGTCCTTCGTGGCCTGGCGCTGGTCGTCGTTGAAGTAGGCCGGGACGGTGATCACGGCCGAATCGACCGGCTCACCGAGCTTGGCCTCCGCGTCGGCCTTCAGCTTCTGCAGGATCATCGCCGAGATCTCCGGCGGGGAGTACTGCTTGCCGTCCACATCGATGCGGACGTCGCCGTTCGGGCCGGCGACGACCTTGTACGGGACGATCGTCTCCTCCTCCTTGACCTCGGACTCCTTGCGCCCCATGAAGCGCTTGATCGAGAAGATGGTCTTTTCGGGATTCATCACGGCCTGCCGCTTGGCGACCGTGCCGACCAGGCGCTCGCCCGAGTCGGTGAAGGCGACCACGGAGGGGGTGGTGCGGCCACCCTCGGCGTTCTCGAGCACAGTCGGCTCGTCGCCCTCCATCACCGCCATGGCCGAGTTGGTCGTGCCCAGGTCGATGCCTATTGTCTTTGCCACTTTCGTTCCTCCAAAGTCTTGAAGTCGTTCTAGGAAGTCTGTTTCAGTGTATCCGCCTAAGAAATCTAAGTCCAAGTCTGGCAGATGTATGCGTAGGTGTAAAGCCTAGCGCTCGAAATAGGCTGCCACGCAGGCAAAAAGAGGCCGGGCGCGGGGCCCGGCCTCTCTGAGACGAATCTCGGTCGGATCTCTACTTGATCTTCAACACGCTCGTCAGCGCGGCGTGGTCGGACGGGAAGAGGCCGTTGACCGGCGCCCGGCCGTCGACGAAGCCCTTCACGAACCTGACCTTGCTCCGGTTCGCGAGGACGTGATCGACCTGGTGGTCGAAATCGTTGATCGAGTTCGGCCCACCGACCAGGAACGGATCGTTCAGACAACAGCCGAGCGGATTCGCGGTGCTTCGCTCGGTGAACCCGCCGGCGAGCAGCGCCATGTAGGCGTTGCGATCGCCGTTGGGCTGGACGGTGTCATCGTCCGAGTTCATGTCGCCGATCAGGATCGTCGGGATCTTCCCGGCCCTGACCGCGCCGTTCGGCTGCGGGGTGACGAGCTGCGTCGCCTGAGCGGCGCGGATGTCGCCCCTGCCGAGCGTCGTGCCCTGATTGGTCGTGTTGCTGCCCGAGCTGTCAAACGCCTCGAGGTGCGCGTCCACCACGTGCAAATTGCGGCCACGGGCCTTGACGTTGAGCGCGGCCCAGCCGCGGGTGACATCGACGGTCGCAACGGGCGGATTGCCGATGTTCACCCTCAGCAGCGTGTTGAACGTGCCGGTGCTCGGTTTGCTGAACTTGACCCCGACGCCCTTGCGGACCAGGATCGCGTCGCGCATGGTCAGGCGCTCGTTGTGGTCAGCGCCGAAGAGGCCACCGCCGTTGGGGTCGTCGTTCACCGGCAGCTCGAAGTCGAACTCCGGCTTGACCACCGCAAGCGTGTAGCGGACGCCCTTCTTCTTGCCCTTCTTGGCGGCGCTCGCCTTCTTGCCGCCGCTGTTCAGCGAGCCGAGCAGATCGGCGAGGAAATCACCACCCAAGGGATCGACCTGGGTAGCGCTCGGTCCGCTCGAGACGACGTCGAAGTTCGTCGGTGCCGAGCGCCACAGAGCAGCCTCTTGGAGGCCGACGATGTCGGGCTTGCGCTTCTTGATCTCGGCCGCGATCGAGGCGGCGCGGATCGAGGGGAACTTGGTCGCGTGCAGCTGGTTGACGATCTCGCCGCCTGCGTCGATCACCTGCTGCACGCTGTTGGCCTGGAGCGCCGGCGTCAGGTCGGCTCCCAGGTACAGGTTGCGGCTCATCACCGTCAGCTTCGTCCCCTTGCTCTTCTTCTTACCCGCGGCGTCGGCGGCGCCCGGGAGCAGCGTGAGGCCCAGGACCGCAATCAGTCCCAGGATCGCCGCCAGCCCGATGCGGCTCTTCGGCCGCGGGAAGACATGTGAGTTACTCAACAGCACTCCTTTCGAAGAGGGGCACGCATGCGGCGCCCCTCGGATTCCTCTCAATCCCCCTAATCACCTGATCTCGAGCCGAGTTGCGGGCGACTGCGGCAGTGCCGTAGCTACTACGGACCCTGTCCGGCGACCTGGGCCACGAAGTTCGCGACCTGGTCGGCCTGTGCCCCGCTGAGGATGCCCTTAGGCATCCGGCCGCCCTTGCCGTTGTTGATGGCGGACAGGACGCGAGGCTTAATTGTTGCGGGATCCGGGGCGCTTGCGCTCGGCGGCGCGAGCAACTCGTCGAGGTTCGGTCCGATCACGCCATCCGTGCCGGCGGCAGCGAGCGTGTGGCAGGCGCCGCAATTGGTCACGAACAGGTTCTTGCCGCCCTGCAGATTGGAGGCGACGTTCGTGCCGGTCAGGCTCTCAGAGCCCTCTTGTGTCAGTGCCCAAGCGGGGATGCCCACCCCGAGGAGCAGGACGACGATCCCGAACATGACGAACGTGCTCCGCTTCACTGGCGCGGGAGCATATTGCTCCGCGGGTCTGCCTTGTGCTGGCGGTACCAGGGGCACATGCGGCGCAGGCCGCACTCGCGGCAGCGCGGCCGGGGCCTGCAGATCGCCCGGCCGTGGCGGATCAGGTTGATGTGCAGCTCGTAGGCGTCCTCGGGAGGGGTGATCGCGAGCATCTCGTCGTGGGCCTCCTCGAAGGAGGCAGTGGGCCTGAACAGGCCGAGCCGGCCGCCGACCCGGTAGACGTGGGTGTCGACGGGGATCTCGGGGCGTCCGAAC
>DATDKQ010000346.1:0-2810 GCA_036519915.1 Solirubrobacterales bacterium
CGCCGACGAGAGCCTGGCCGCGGACGTGATCGCCCTGCGAACCGAGCAGGTCAGGCAGCTTGAGGACGCCGGCGGCGCCGATGATCGGCGTGGCGAGCAGGAAGGCGAAGCGTGCAGCCTCCTCGTTGGAGAGTCCGGCGACCAGGCCGCCCCCCATGCTGGCGCCCGAGCGCGATAGCCCCGGGATCAGGGCGAGGGCCTGTGCCGTCCCGATGCCGAGCGCGTCGCGAAAGCTCAGCCTGTGCGCGATGTCCTCGTCGTCCTCGATGCCGGCCTTGTCTCTGACGGGCGCGCGGCGCCGGAGCGCCTCCGCTCCGAACAGCATCAGGCCGTTGATGAAGAGGAAGATCGCGGCCGTCTGGGTCGAGGCGAACAGCGAGCGCAGCGGATGTTCGAGCAGGAGGCCGAGCAGTCCCGCCGGAACCGTGCCGACCACCAAAAGCCAGCCGAGCTTCGCGTAGCTGTCCTCGGGGTCGATGTAGCGGTCGCGGAGCGAGCGGCCGAGTCCCCTGACGATGCGGCCCCAGTCCTTCAGGAAGAAGAGGAGGAGGACCAGGGCGGTCGCGCAGTGGGTGGCGACCAAGAAGCTCAGGAAGTAGTCGTCGTTCTGGTGGATGTCCCAGCCGAAGACGCGCGGCAGCACGACGCTGTGCCCGAGGCTCGAGATCGGGAAGAGCTCCGAGACTCCCTGGAGCAGGCCTAGGACGATTGCCTGGAAATACGAGATTGGATCCATGCCGGAGTCCTCGGCCGGGGCGCCGAGGAGCGGGCATCCTGGCGGGCGAAGCGTAAGCGCACCTAAGTGCCGGTCGATAAGCGCTGCTCCTTTCGTTAGATTGCCCGGGCATGCGTTTCGCCACATCTCTTCGCCGAGTGCTCGTGGGACTGGTCGCGGTGGTTGGGCCACTCGTCATCGCGCCCGCTGCGATGGCCGCCGACGGGGTCGGCGTCTACGGACGCACCGACGACAAGGTGGTCACCTTCTTCGCCTTCGGCACCATCGCGTTCTTCGCGGTCCTGGTGACCGTCCTCTCGCTGATCCAGATTCGCCTCGAAAACCGCAAAGAGAGGCGCACGCAAGACCTAGAGCGCCTCGGAAGCCGCTAGACCCGAGCGGCATGGGGCTCGCGGGGGACGATCGCGTCGCCGATCTACGAAGGCGCCGCCGGACGGTCGACGCGCGGCGCTTTGGCGGCGGTGACGGGGACGTTGTCGCCTACAGGGGCACCCGCGATACGGTCGCGCAGCGGCTCGAACGCGAGCGAGTGGAGCGGGAGCGCGCCGAGAGGCCGCGTCGGGAGCGGATCGAACGGGAGCGCGCCGAGCGCGATCGGGCGATGCAGGAGCGCCTCGAACGGCGTCGCCAAGCGCGGCTGGAGGGACTGCGGCGGGAGCGCGAGGAGACGGAGCGACACGAGCGCTATGTCTGGTCCCATCACAAGCCACCGAAGCCTGAGCGCAAGCCGGCGGGCGCCCGGATCGAACCCGGCGTACGGGGCCCAGTTCGCAAGCGCGCCCGCGCCGCGGAGAACCGCAGGCGGGCTGCGACGCGAAGGCGCGGCCTGGTCTGGCCGACCGCCAAGGCGGGGTTGGCGGTGACCGTGGTGCTGGGCCTGAGCGCCGGCCTGGGCTCGGTGCTCGGTCTGCCGGTGCCGGGACTAGACGCCGGGGCGGGCCGCCAGTCCCTGGCGAGCAGCGCCGCGATATTCGGCATCGACTCGGGCACGCCCCCCGGCCTTGCACCCGGCTACGTCTTCCCGCTCATCGGGGCGCAGGACTTCGGCGACGCCCAGGCGCGGTTCGGCGCCCTGCGGTACGGGCATATCCACGAGGGCCAGGACATCTTCGGGAAGACGGGTACTCCTGAGGTCGCCGTCCATGACGGCGTCGTCGTCGACCGAGGCAAGAGCACCGACCCCGATTCCGGCGGCCGGGGCAACTTCCTGACGATCTACAGCCCGCAGGACAACCACAGCTTCGTCTACATGCACATGCTCAAGCCATCGCCGGCGCTGCTCGGCAAGCAGGTGCACGCCGGGCAGTTGATCGGCCGGCTTGGGTGCACCGGCTCCTGCGAGGGCCCGCACCTCCACTTCGAGGTCCGGGTCGGCAAGGCAACCCCGGGCGCCGAGACCAAACCGGTCGACCCCCTGCCCTACCTGAAGGGATGGCCTCAGGCCACCCCAGGCTGACTCGATGCCCGAGGTCGGCTATGAGCGGCGCGGAGCGGCGGCGGTGATCACCATCGACCGCCCGGAACGCCGCAACGCCGTCGACCCGAGCACCGCCGACCAGCTGCTCGAGGCGTACCGCGGATTCGAGTCCGACGACGAGGCGAGGGTGATGATCCTCACCGGCGCCGGCGATGAGGCCTTCTGCGCCGGCGCCGACCTCAAGTCCGTGGCGGCCGCGATGAACGATCAGGGCATCGCCCAGCAGTGGTTGAAGCCCCGGCCGGACGGGCCGCTTGGGTTCACGCGCCTGACGCCATCGAAACCGACGATCGCCGCGATCTCCGGCTGGGCGCTCGCCGGCGGGCTCGAGCTGGCGCTCTGGTGCGACCTGCGGGTCGGGACCGAGACAGCTCGTCTCGGCTTCCCCGAGCGGCGCTGGGGCGTCCCCCTCATCGACGGAGGCACTCAGCGCCTGCCTCGGATCGTCGGCATGGGCCGGGCTCTGGACATGATCCTCAGCGGCCGGATCGTCGAGGCCGATGAGGCCCTCGCAATGGGCCTTCTGACGGAAGTCGTCGCGCCGGGGAAGCACCTGGACCGGTCTCTGGAGATGGCCGAGGGACTCGCCTCGTTCCC
>DATDKQ010000347.1:0-9255 GCA_036519915.1 Solirubrobacterales bacterium
CGGTGCGCGCCCTGTAATCCAAACTCTCCTACGTCAGCTCTGAATGGACTTGACCTCGAGGAACTCCTCGAGGCCGAACTTGCCGTATTCGCGTCCGCGGCCTGACTGCTTGTAGCCGCCGAAGGGCGCCAATGGATTGAAGGTGGCTCCGTTGATCTGCACCTGGCCGGTGCGCATCCTCCTCGCGAACGCCTTCGCCCTCTCGGGGTCGGCCGACCAGACGCCGCCGTCGAGCCCGTAGATGGTGGAGTTGGCGATCTCCGCCGCCTCGTCCTCGGAGTCGTAGGGAATGATCGAGAGCACCGGCCCGAAGATCTCCTCCTGGGCGATCGTCATGTCCGGCCTCACCTCCGAGAAGACCGTCGGCCGCACGAAGTAACCGCTGTCAAGTCCCTCGGGCGGCTCCGTGCCCCCGGTCACCAGCTTGGCGCCCTCCTCTTGGCCCTTCTCGATGTAGCCGCGAACCCTTTCCCGTTGCGCCTCGGAGACGAGCGGCCCGAGGCGCGTCCCCTCCTCGAACGGATCGCCCGGCGTCGCCTTCTCGGCGGCCGCCTGGGCAACCGCCTCGGCTTCCTCGAGCTTCTCGCGCGGCACCAGCATCCGGGTGTGGGCGCTGCAGGTCTGGCCCGAGTTGAGGTAGCAGTTCGCCACGCCGTAGCCCACCGCCGTCTGCAGGTCGGCGTCGTCGAGGATCACGTTCGCGGACTTGCCGCCCAGCTCGAGCGCAACCCGCTTGACGGTGTCGGCGGCGACCTCAGCCACGCGGCGTCCGGCCCGGGTCGAGCCCGTGAACGAGACCATGTCCACGTCCTCGTGCGCGGCGATCGCCTCCCCCACCACCGGCCCGTAGCCGGTGACCAGGTTGAAGACACCGGCCGGCAGATCGAGCGAATCGACGATCTCGGCGAGGATGAAGGAGCTGAGCGGCGTCACCTCGCTCGGCTTCACGACGACAGCGCAACCGGCCGTCAGCGCCGGCCCGGCCTTCGCGCAGATCTGGTGCAGCGGGTAGTTCCACGGCGTGATGCAGCCGACCACGCCGACGGGCTCGCGCACCACCAGGGAGTTGCCGATCTGCTCTTCCCAGGGGACCTCCAATGCGACCTGGGCCATCGAGCCGAAGTCCATCGCGGGCAGGCCCGCCTGGATAGTCCGCGCCAGTGCCAGCGGCATGCCGACCTCGGCTGCGATCAGCGCCGCGATCTCATCCGCCCGCTCGGCGAGCGCCGCGCTGATCGCGGTGCACGTCTCCACCCGCTGCTCGACGGGCACCTCGCGCCATGCCTCGAACCCCGCTCTGGCGGCCTTCACGGCCCGGTCCACGTCCTCGGTCGTCCCCTCGGGAATGCGCCCGATCACCTGCTCGGTGGTCGAGTCGATGACCTCGATGGTGTCGGAGCCGGCCCGCTCCACCCACTCGCCGCCGATATAGAGGCGGTCGCGAACGATCTCCTCGGCCGGGTGGCCGGTCTGGACTGATGCCTGGGTCTCGGTAGCCAAGTCGTGCTCCTCTGTTCGAATTTTTCTCTAGGCGGGTTGGGCTTCGGCGGCGGATTCAGCGGCCGGCGCCGTCTCGCCGGCGTCCTCCGCAATCGCCCCGGCGGTGCGGTGCGCGAGCGCCATGATCGAGACCATCGGGTTGGTCCCGGACGAGGTCGGAAAGGCACTGGCGTCCCCGATCCACACGCCCTTGGTGTCGTGCAGCTCGCCCCACGGCCCCGCGACCGAGGTCTGCGGGTCGTCGCCCATGCGGCAGCTGCCCATTTGGTGGGCACTGAACAACTTGTAGCCGCCGGCGCGGAACGGAATCCGCTTGACGCTGCCGATGAAGGCCTCGAGGTCGTCTCCCCGGCGCCAGGTCGGGGCGCCCTCGGCCAGAGGACCGATCATGTGCGCGCCCGCGGCCTCGTGCAGCCGGATCTGCACCTCGATCCCCTTCTTCAGGTTCTCGAGGTCGAGCTCGTCAGTCACCGCGTACATCGGCACCGACTCGCCCTTTGCGTCGACGCTCACCTGTCCGGCGCCGCGATCGCGCGTCAGGGAGATGAAGTTAGCGGTGAAGCGAAAGTCCTCCATGCGCTGTTTGTGGTCGGCGGCCGAGATCCACGGAGTGGCAGAGCCGATCAGCCCGGGCGCGTACTGCGCCGTCTCGATCAGGAAGCCGTAGCCGTCACCCGTGTCCGCGAACTCGTCGCAGAGGCCGGCCTGCGGGGCGCCCCACCAGGCCTCCTGGTCGGCCCCGTAGGCGCCGCCGACGACGCTCGATGGATGGAGTCGCAGGTTGTGGCCGACCGCGGGGCCACCGATTCCCGATCGCAGCAGCAGTGCGGGCGACTCGAGCGATCCGCAGGCGACGACCACCCGTGGGGCCCGGACCGTGACGTTCGCGCCTCGCCCGTCCGGTGGCTGCCAGACCGCCTCGACACCAGCCGCCCGGCCACCCTCGACGAGGACGCGCGTGGCGCGGGTGAAGGTGAGGAAGCGGGCCTCGTGCTCCTGTGCGTCGGCGAGCCAGGTCCGGTCCGCGCTCTGCTTGCTGCCGGACTGGTCGCCGAACCCGAGGTACGCCGCCGTCTCGGGCGAGTACTTGTCGCGGTCGGTGTTCCGCACGATCGTCTCGAAGCTCCAGCCCAGCGCCTCCGTCCCCTCGCGCAGCCTCTGCTGGGTCCCGTTCAAGTCGCTGCACTGATCGTTGGCGCTGATCCGCTCGAGGACCGCGTCGAGATGGCTGTCGAAGGCCGACTCGCCCACATCCCCGAGCCCGTGCTCGGCCCACTGCTCGCGAACCCAGGGTCGCGTCCGCAGGCAGTTCGTCCAGTTGATCGTCGTGCCGCCGCCCAGCGTCGTCCCGGCGACCAGGCTGATGTTCCCGTCCGCAGTCGGGGTCGGCCCGCCGCGCCAGAACATCTGCTGGTAGGCGGGCAGCTCGAGCTGCGTGAAATCGGACTCGTTGTAGTAGCCGGCGGCCTCGAGGACGACGACGTTCAGTCCGCGCTCGGCAAGCACGGCCGCGATCACGGACCCGCCGGAGCCGGAGCCGACGATGCAGACGTCCGCCTCAATCGTCTCCTCTGAGCCCTGCGGTTCGTGGATCTTCAGCAGCTTCTCCAGCTGTGGGGGCGGTGAGATCGGCCCCGGATAGCGGAACGCCTCCCAGTTGACGTTCTTGCCGGTCTGGGGATCGGGCGCGCCGTACTGGAGAAAGAGGGTCATCCCGATGAGGGCCGCCACGCCCGCCGCGGCCCGCGGATCGGACAGGGCCGTGTTGCGCAGGATCTGCTCGCGGGATTCCTGGGACGGGGCGCGGGTGATGCCCTGGCTGCCGAGCGCATCGATCAGCATGAGAAGCCCGCCGCGAAGCTCGGGATCCGGGATCTCCGAGATCAGCTGCGCCGCCCCCGTGTCGACACCGAGGTCGCTCGCCTTGCGCCCCCAGAGCCCGTCCGGATCGCGGTTACGGGCCAGCGACGGAACGACCGTGTTGCAGACAGCGGTCAGGACCGCCTGCTGGGAGTCGCTGAGCACGATCCCCGCTTCCTCTCCGGAACCCATCACCCCGGGACTTTACCCGGGACTGGCCAGCTGGCCAGTCCTGGGAAGTCCACCGGCCGCCGCCGCAACCAGGACCGCCAGCCCGCAGCCCGCAACCGCCGCGATGAAGGCCGGACTCGCGCCGTGGTGCTGGGCGAGCGCCCCCGTCAGCGCGGCGCCCGCCCCCGTGCCGATCGCGCTCGAGGTGGAGGACCAGCCGAAGGCCTCGGCCAGAAAACTCGGCGAGGCGAGATCGAGCAGCAGGATCAGCGTCGTCAGGACCGGGCTGAGAACCGTTCCCAGCACGAGCAGGATCGCTCCGGCAAGGACGAGACTCTCGACGGGAACGAGCGCCGCGAAGCCGACCGCGCTCAGTGCCAGCAGCACGACGAGCCGGGTGCGCGGAGTCGAGGGCCACCGTCGGCCCCCATAGACCAGAGCGCCGGCGATCCCGCCGACCGAGGTCACGGCGAGCAGGAAGCCGGCGGCGGAAGGGTGGCCCTCGGACGTCGCCAGGGCCGGCACACCGATCTCGATCCCGCCGAGGGCGATTCCGAAGAGGAGCTCGAGCAACAGCACCAGACGCACGCCGCGCTCCCGGAGCGGGCTGGCGCCTTGATCCTCGGGCGAGGCCCCACTCGCACCCGGTACCGAGAGCCCAAGCCAGACCAGGCCCGCGCCAGAGATGATCGCGACGACGATCAGTGCGGCGGAGGGCGAGGCGGCTCCCGCCAACACACCGACCAGCAGCGGCCCCGCGAGGATCGAGCCCTCCTGGAGCATTCCGATGACGCTGTAGACGGTGGTCCGATCCTCGCCGGCGACGTCCGCCCAGACCAGCCGCTGGGTCTGCGACACGGGTGGGAGGCCCAGACCGGCGACCAGCGACATCGCGACCACGGCGACCCCGAGAAGATCCGAGCGGGCGACGGGCACCAGCGCCACCAGCGAGGCGGTATGTGCGACCGCGGTCAGCAGCAGGACGTTCCGTGGCCCGTGTGTGTCGATCAGCCGCCCCTGAATGGGTCGGGCGATCGCGGCCCCGACCACGAACCCCGCGGTCGCGAACCCGGCGAGCCCGAGGGAGCCGCGAGCCTGTTGGATCAGGAGGATGATCGCCAGCACGCTGCCGCCCTGGCTGAGCTGCGCGAAGCAACCCGCGAGCGCCTGGTCCCTGAAACCCGGGTCGGCGAGAAGTGGTCTGTAAGCGGCGAAGCCCGGCAAGCGGGCTAGCACGCTACTTCCCGCGTCGTGCTCCACTGCCGAGATCAGGTCAGGACGAAGTAATCCCGGTGCACAGCCTCCTCGGAGGCGTCCGGGATCAGCTCCCTCACCTTGTCCGTCCTGAGTCCCTTGATCCGCCGGAGCTCTCCGGCCGAGTAGTTGACGATCCCCTTGCCGATCGTCTGCGCGTCGGCGGCCACATCGACGGCGTCGCCCGCCTCGAACTCGCCCTCGACGTCGGTGATCCCGACCGGCAGCAGGCTGCTGCCGCTCTCACGGAGCACCCGAGCGGCACCGTCGTCGACCCGCAGCGTCCCGTGGCTCGGCTTGGCGTAGCGGAGCCACAGCTTGAAGCTCGAGGCCCGCTCGGGATGCGGCTGGAACCGGGTGCCGGTCGCCTCGCCCCTGGCGGCGGCCAGCAGCGTTCCATCCGCCGTGCCGTCGCAGATCACGGCCCCGATCCCCGACGCTCCGGCCATGCCGGCCGCCGCGACCTTGCTGCTCATTCCGCCGAGGCCGAACGGAGAGGTGTGCTCCCCGATCTCGTAGCCGGCGAGCTGCGACTCCTCGTTCACCTCCGGCACCAGCTCGGCGTCCGGGTGCCTGCGCGGATCCTTCGTATAGAGCCCGGTCTGGTCCGTGAGCAGAACCAGCAGCCTGGCCTCGAGCATGATCGCCACCTGAGCGGCGAGGAAATCGTTGTCGCCGAAGGTGATCTCGTCGGTGGCGGTCGTGTCGTTCTCGTTCACGACCGGGACGATGCGCCAGTCGAGCAGCCGGTTGAGCGTCCGGCGGGCGTTCAGGTAGTTCGTGCGGAGCTGGAGGTCGGAAGCCGTGAGCAGGACCTGCGCCGAGCGAACGTCCCCGTCCGCCAGCCGCTCCTCGTAGGCCCGGAAGAGGCTGCCCTGCCCGACGGCCGAGGCCGCCTGCAGCTCGTCGATCGCCGATGGACGCCGCCCGAGCTCGAGGACCCGTATCCCGCGCGCGATCGCTCCCGAGGTGATCAGCACCACGTTCTCGCCGGCGGCATGGAGCTCGGCGACCTGCGAGCAGACGCGGTCGAGGACGTCGGTCCGGAGCGCACCCTGATCTCCGGCGACGATCGAGGAGCCGAGTTTCGCCACCACGGTCATGGCGCGGCAAGTGTAGGTACGGCCATGTCGGCCCCGCGGGCGTATCCTCGCCTCATGGCCGAGTTCAGAACCGTCCGAGTGGCCGCAGTTCAGGCGACTCCCGTGATCCTCGACGCGGCGGCAACGGTGGACAAGGCGGTCGGACTGATCGGAGAAGCGGCCGCGGACAGCGCCGAGCTGGTGGTCCTGCCTGAGACCTTCGTCCCCCTGTATCCGTCGGGAGGCTGGGGCAAGGCGGCGGCGTCGTTCGAAGGGTTCGACGAGCTCTGGGAGCGGCTCTGGTCGAACTCGGTCGAGGTGCCGGGTCCGCTGGTCGACGAGCTCGTCGCGGCCTGCGCGGAGAACGACGTCCATTGCGCGATCGGGATCAACGAGCGCGAGCTGGAGCGCCCGGGGACCATCTACAACGCGCTTCTCCTGATCGGCCCGGAGGGTGTGATCTCGAAGCACCGCAAGCTGATGCCGACCCATCACGAGCGGCTCTTCCATGGGATCGGCGCCGGCGGCGACCTCGGCGCGGTGGAGACGCCGCTCGGGAAGATCGGAGGCCTGATCTGCTGGGAGAACCGGATGCCGCTCGCCCGCTACGCCGTCTATCGCTCCGGACCCCAGATCTGGCTGGCGCCCACCGCGGACGACAGCGACGGCTGGCTGGCGAGCATGCGCCACATCGCGATCGAGTCAGGGGCCTACGTCGTCTCGGTGCCGCAGTACATCCCGCGATCGGCGTTTCCCGACGATTTCCCCGCTGAGCTTCCCGACTACGAGGTGTTCGGGCGCGGCGGCGCCGCGATCATCGAGCCCACCGAGGGGGACGTGATTGCCGGCCCGCTGTACGACGAGGAAGGGATCGTCACCGCCGACTGCGATCTTCGCGAGGGCCTCCACGCGAAGCGCTGGTTCGACTCGGTGGGCCACTACAGCCGCGAAGACGTGTTGATGGCGGAGATCGAGGCGCCCGACTCGCAGCCGGCCCAGCTCGGCCCCGATCAGGATGGGTCGAGCTCGAACTCGAGGTCCCCGACCACGACCTCGTCGCCCGGCTCGAAGCCCGCCCGCTGAAGCTCGGCGATCACGCCGATCTCACGAAGGCGACCCTCGAGGTAATCCAGAGCCTCAGGGTTCTCCAGGTCGTGGCGGGCAATCAGGAGCTCGATGCCTCGACCGGTCACCCTGAATCTGCCCTCGCCCTCAGGGATCACATCGAAGCCCTCGCTCTCGCCCGGGCGGTAGACCCGGTGCTCCGCCTCGAAGTCCCCGCGCCTCGCCGGCTCAGCCTGATCAGGAAGCGAGGTGAAGATCGCGCGGACCAGCTCGTCGAGGCCGGCACCGGTCGCGGCGGAGATCCCGAGCACCCCGACGGCCTCCGACCCGTGCCGCTCGCCCCATTCGGCGACCAGCCTCTCTGCCTCCTCGTCCGGAATCAGGTCGATCTTCGAGAGCGTGATGATCTGCGGCAGCTCGTCGAGCCCGGCGCCGTACCCGGCCAGCTCGCTTCGTACCGCCCGGTAGTTAGACTCGGGATCTCCCTCAGCGGGGGCGACCTCGACCAGGTGGACCAGGAGCCGACAGCGCTCCAGGTGGGCGAGGAACTCGTGTCCGAGACCGGCGCCCTCGGCGGCGCCCTCGATCAGGCCGGGGATGTCCGCGATCACCAGCTGCCGGTCGTCGAGCTCGATCGTCCCCAGGTTGGGCTCGACCGTGGTGAAGGGGTAGTCGGCGACCTTCGGATCGGCCCGCGTGAGCCGCGCCAGCAGCGATGATTTGCCCGCATTCGGGAGGCCGACCAGGCCGACGTCTGCGAGCAGCTTGAGGCGGAGCTCGATCTCCCCGGCCTCGCCCTCGAGCCCCTGCTCCGCGAAGCGCGGCGCTTGGCGAGTCGAGGTCGCGAAGCGCTTGTTTCCGTGTCCACCCGAGCCACCGCGGGCGACGACGATGCGCTGCCCGTCCTCGAGCAGCTCCGTCTCGGAGCCATCGAGCCCGCTGACCACGGTTCCGGGCGGCACCGCGATCACCCGGTCCTCCCCGCGCTCCCCGTGCTGGCGCTTGCCCTTGCCGTGTTCACCGCGCCCGGCGCGGAGGTGGCGGCTGCGGCCGAGCGAGGAGAGATCGCGGCGCTGCGCATCGGTGACGAGCACTACGTCCCCGCCCCGCCCGCCGTCCCCCCCGTCCGGGCCGCCGCGAGGGACATGGGCCTCCCTGCGGAAGCTGACCACGCCGTTGCCGCCTCGCCCGCCCTCCACATGGATCTTGGCTCGGTCGAAGAGCATGCCGCGACGATAGGCCCTTGCCCTTCGCGGACGGCAGGGACTTATCCGGTTTGCGTGGCGGGGCGAGGCCTGGAGAACCAGTAGCGCCTGGTCAGCCCTGCCGCCTCCTCCGCCTCCTCGCTCGCCTTGAGGTCGAAGTAGAGCAGCGTCCGGCCGATCGCCACGTAGGGAATGAGCAGGGCAAAAACAGCCGAGCCGATCAGGTTGACGAGAATGGGCGAGAAGTTCAGGAAGATCAGGAAGAAGCCGAGGACCGGCCCCACCACGACGCTGATCACGGCGAGGATCGCCGCCACCCGCAGCGTCCTCCACCACCTGCCGCGCACGAGGCGCGAACTGCCATGGAACGCCCCGCGAATCGAGCGGTTCTCGAACATGATCTCCTGCTGGATGAACTGCCAGGCGATGTACAGATACGCCGCCACCGGGATCCCGATCAGCGTGATCACCAGCAGCAGGAGGAGCGCAGTGGCGAGGAGCTGACCGGCCACCACCCTCCAGAGCCGCTCGAACATCGCCCGCCAGCAATGCACGAACCCGTGCTCCTCATGGTTGGCCAGCAGCCGCATGAAGGCGACGACGATGCCGGAGACGATCGCCGAGCCGATCGGCTCGGCGATCCCACTGAAGGAACCACCGAGCTTGAGGTCGAGGCTGCCCGGGCTGACCCCCACCGTGAAGTCCTGGCTGCCGTTGTTCGCCTGCTGGAAGAGATAGGCGAGCCCCTGGATCGTCCCGAGAATCACGAAACCGGCGAGGGCGAACAGGAGCATCGTCCGCCAGTGCTGGCCGTAGAGCTGGCGGGCACCGCGCAGGAGCTGGCCCACAGCCCAGCGGTGACGGAGCTCCGAGATGTCGACCGGGCGCCATCGCGTTAGCAGCGGCGGGATGACGATCAGCAGCAGCAATCCCACTGCGAGGCCGATCGCGCCCAGCGTGTCCTTGGCCTCGAGGTTGATGAACTCCGAGACGCCGGCGATCGCCCCGCAGAAGGCGGTCGAGGCCGCCGGTCCCAGGATCGTGCCTCCCGGCAGTCGAGGGCTGTCCTGCCGGATCCCGTCCATCCAGGTGAAGGGCTCGAGCCACTGGGATTTCGT
>DATDKQ010000348.1:0-2358 GCA_036519915.1 Solirubrobacterales bacterium
AATGAAGCCGCGGTTCCGGGCGGCGGCTGCCGCCAGTCGAAGCTCGGGTGGGTGGTCCAGAGGTCGCCGCCGCCGGTGTTGGTGCCCGCGAAGTCGGTGGGGGGCCTGGCCGTCTTGTCCCAGGTGAAGCTGGCGCTGCCGCCCTTGCCGCCCTTCTTAGCGGGCTTCCGCGTCATCAGGCCGTTCGGCCTGAAGAACCACGATTGCGGCTTGGTGCCCGCGATCGGGAAGCGGTTGAACGAGCGTTCGAAGCCCGGGTACGGAGTACCCGGCGCACCGCCCGCGCCGTTGTCGAACAGGATCCGGACCGACGGCTGACTCTGGAAGGCGCTCAGCGCCGCCCCATAGCTGGGCTGGTTCTGGATCGGATCCGGTGGCAGGGTGACGCCGGGCACCCCCATCGCCGACTGGTAGATGACGGGTGCAGCCGCCGCTGCCGTTGGTGGCATCTGTGGTCTTCGCCCGGCCACGTAGAGCTCGAGGAAGTCGAACCAGCGGTTGAAAGTCTCCGGGTCGAGCGAGTCGATGTGCAGCCCGTTCGTGTAGGTGAACCACTTTCGCTTCGGTCCCGTGAAGCGGTCGGCGAGGTTCGCGCAGTGGCCTCCGGTCTGCTCGTCCTCGAACTGGCAGGCCATGAAGACGGGCACGCGGATCTTGCTGACGAAGGTCGAGGGCGCGAGCGGGTTCGCGACCTTCGGCCGGTAGACGCGGTTGCGGTGGATCTTGGCGATCAGATCCGCGGCGGCGGTGTGCAGGGTCTGATTCGCCTTGCAGATCTCGTCGCCCTCCTGGATCCGCTTGTAGGCCCAGCGCTGGCCCTCGGTCGGCGAGGCGGGTTTCGCGTCGTGAACGCGGTCCTCCGCCCACTGGAGGGCGAAGCCGGTGTTCAGGAACCCGCCCGGATAGAGCGTGGTCGCGGTGTTGTCGATCACCGACAGCGGTGCGATCGCGGCGAGGTGGGGAGGCGCGGTGGCGCCGACGAAGAGCTGGCTGATTCCGCCGTAGGAGACGCCGGCCATGCCGACCCGGTTGTGGAGGACCCAGGGCTGGCGCGCGGCGGTCTCGACGACGTCGTAGCCGTCCAGGCTCTGGAGCTTCTCGAAGTAGTCGAAGGCGCCGCCGGAGCAGCCGGTGCCGCGCATGTTCACGTCGACGACGGCGTAGCCGAGCAGGTTGAGGATCTGGCTGATCCCGCTCTCCGGGCCGGCGGGATCGGCGTAGCCGTAACCGGAGTACTCGACCAGGGTCGGGTAGGGACCGTTCTCGACGGGCCCCGGCAGGCGTACGTCGAGGGCCAGGCTGGTCCCGTCCCGGGTGTACATGTAGCCGTACCCGCCCGCCGGCAGCGCCTGGTTGTAGATCGAGGTGTTCTTCGGGGGCCGCTCCGACATCACGGCGATGCGCCTGGAACGTGAGCCGTCGGCGGCGCGGACGCGATAACCCTTGCCGGTTGCGACCCGGCGGAAGACGACCCCTCCGAGGCTGCCGACCGGCTTCCTGGAGACGACCTTGCCCTTGCGGACCAGTCGCAGGCTCGTGCCCGGCTGCGCGCCGGTGGCGTAGACCTGGTTGACGCTGCCGTGCACGGAGAGGGAGTTCGCGCCGAACGCGCCGGCGGGCGAGATGACGGCGATAGCCACCGCCACCAGCAATGCCGGTCCCGTAGCCCTTTTCAGGTACCTGGTGCGCCCCGCGCCCATCCCGCCGCCTTTCCTTGGCCTGTAGTCCCCGCGGTAGGCCAGCAAGCATAATCCGAACCATGGGCATCGCGACTGCCGAGCGTCCCAGCTCCCCGCCCACAGTGGCACCGGGGCTTCCACCCGGGCCGGATTGGTCGCTGCCGCGCACGATGTGGCATTGGTGGAGGCGGCCTCTGCAGACCCTCGAGGAGTGCCAGGCGCGCTACGGCGACATGTTCACCATCCGGCTCCCTCACGAGGGGACCTGGGTGTTCGTCTCCGATCCCGAGGTCATCAAGCAGGTGTTCACCGGCGATCCGAACCTGCTCCACGCCGGGGCCGCCAACATCGTGCTGCTGCCGGTGCTCGGCAAGCATTCCGTCCTGCTGCTGGACGAACCCGAGCACATGGCTCAGCGCAAGCTCATGCTGCCGGCCTTTCACGGCCCGCGGATGCAGGCCTACGGGGAGGTGATGGCGCAGGCGGCTCGTGAGGAGATCGATCGATGGCCCACGGATGCGCCCGTGCGCATGCGCCCCCGGATGCAGGCGGTGACGCTCGAGGTGATCCTCCGCGCAGTCTTCGGCGTCGAGGAGCGAGAGCGCCTGAGTCGACTGCGCGATGAGCTGCGCTCGACCCTCAACCTCCTCTCCAACCCCCGGCGCGCGATCTTCATGGT
>DATDKQ010000349.1:0-3383 GCA_036519915.1 Solirubrobacterales bacterium
GGTCGGCATGAGGTCGGCCTAGCCGAACTCCTCCTCGATCACCCTGATCGAGCGCGGCGGCGAGCGGAGGAAGTCGAGCTTGGCGATCTTCTCGAGCGCGGCCCCGAAGCGCCTCTCCGAGACCGGGTGCATGACCATGATCAGCTGGGCCTCGCCACCAAGCCCGCGCTGCACCACGCTGCGAACCGAGACCTCGTGGTTCCCCAGGACCTCCGCGATCTGAGCGAGCACGCCCGGGCGGTCGTCGACCTCGAGGTGGAGGTAGAAGGCCATCTCGACGTCCTTGGCGACCCCGAGCCTCGCGTTCTCCTCGAACAGCGGCGAGCCGCCGGCGATCACGGAGACGACGTCGCCGAGCACGGCCGAGGCCGTCTCGGGGCCCCCGGCCCCGGGTCCCGACATGGTGATCTCGGTGATCGCCGGGGACTCCACCATCACCGCGTTGAAGGGTCCCTCGATCGGCGAGAGGGGGTGCCCCGGATAGAGGAAGCAGGGAAACACCCGGACGCTGATCTCTCCATCGCCGACCCGCTCGGCGACGCCGAGCAACTTCAGCGAGAGCCCGAGCTCCTTCGCGTAGGCGAGGTCGTCGGGCTTGACCCGCTCGATGCCCTCGTACGGGACGTCCTCGAGCTTCACGGGAGCGCCGAAGGCCAGGCGGGCCAGGATCGCCATCTTGGCCGCCGCGTCCGCCCCGCCGACGTCGTCGGTCGGGTCGGCCTCCGCGTACCCCAGATCCTGCGCCTGCTTCAACGCCTCCTCGTAGGAGAGACCGCCGCGGGCCATCTCGGTGAGGATGTAGTTGGTCGTGCCGTTGACGATCCCGAAGACCTTCTCGATCGGGATCGCGCCGAGGCTCTCCTGGACGACGCGGATCACGGGGATCGCCCCGGCCACCGCCGCCTCGAAGCGCAGCTGGGCGCCTCCCTCCCGCGCGGCGGCCACCAGCTGATCGCCGTGCTGGGCGATCAGCTGCTTGTTGGCCGTCACCACGTGCTTGCCCTCCCGCAGCGCGCGGGTGACGTAGTCGAGGGCCGGGTCGATTCCGCCGATCAGCTCGACGACGATGTCGCTCGCCGCCAGGATCTCCTCGAAGTCCCCGTCCTTCGAGCTCAGAACACCGGCGACCTCCGGGCGCCGGCCGGAGACCTCCTCCACCATCTCCGCACGCTCCTCGAGCAGCTCGCGGAAGGCGCTTCCCACGGTCCCCCTGCCGAGGATCCCCACGTTCACGGCCTCAGCCATCACGTGTCCCTGCTGAGCAGGTCGTCCCAGGTCTCGCGACGGACCACCACCCTGGCCTCGCCCTCGCCGCAGAAGATCACCGGCGGCCGCGGTTTGCCGTTGTAGTTGTTGGCCATCGCGTGGCCGTATGCCCCCGTCGCCGGAGTGACCAGCACGTCGCCGACATGGGGAGCCGCCAGCTCCACGTCGCGAACCAGCACGTCACCGGACTCGCAGTGCATCCCGGCGATGGTGGCGAGCGTCTCGGGCGTCTGCCCGGCGCGGTCCGCGATCACCGCCTCGTAGCGGGCGCCGTAGAGCATCGGCCGCAGGTTGTCGGACATGCCTCCGTCGACAGCCACATAGGTGCGGACCCCGGGAATCTCCTTGACCGTCCCCACCCGGTACGCCGTGATCCCCGCGTTGCCGACTAGCGAACGACCGGGCTCGACCAGGATCCTCGGAACCGGGTCGAAGACCTGCCGCACCCCCCGGACCTTGACGTCGACGTAGTCCTCGATCGAGGGCGGCTCGTCCGACTCGAGGTAGGCGATGCCGAGTCCACCGCCGACGTTGAGCAGCTCGGGCTCGAGGTCCACGGTGTCGCAGAAGTCGGCGATCACCTCGATCGCCTTCACATAGGGCTCCAGCTCGAAGATCTGGGAGCCGATGTGCGCGTGCAGCCCGACCAGCTCGAGATTGTCGGACGCCCGCACTCGCTCGACCGCCTGCTCCGCGAGCCGGTCGGCGAGCCCGAAGCCGAACTTGGAGTCGAGCTGTCCGGTCTGGACGTAGTCGTGGGTGGAGGGCTTGATCCCGGGCGTGACCCGGATCAGCACTTTCTGGGGGCGGTCGAGCAGCCGACCGGCCAGCTCGATCTCGTCAAAGGAGTCGAGGATCAGATGGCCGACGCCGACCTCGAACGCGTACCGGAGCTCGGCCTCGGTCTTGTCGTTCCCGTGCAGATGGATGCGGGCGGGGTCGAAGCCCGCGGCCAGCGCCACATGGAGCTCGCCGCCTGAGGCGACGTCCACCGACAGCCCTTCCTCGCGCATCACCTGGAAGGCGGCGGTGGCGGGGAACGCCTTGCTTGCGTAGATCACCTCGAACGCGTCGGTTCGCTGCTCGAACGCCCGTACGTACTCGCGGGCCCGGCGGCGCATGTCATCCTCGGCGTAGATGTAGGCGGGTGTCCCGAACTCCTCGGCCAACTCGACGACATCGCAGCCTCCGACCTCGAGGTGGCCACGCTCGTTCACGCGCGAGCCGGCCGGGTAGACCGGCGAGGCGGCGATCGGGTCGGCGGTCGTCACCGACCCCGGGTTGTCCGCGGGTGAACTCATGGGAGGGCAATTCTGACGGGAACGGCGAGAATGGCCCGCAATGGAGCGCTCTCATCCAAGGCGCCCCGATCGGGAGGACCTGAACGCTGGCCTCGCCTACGCGCTCTGGCTGCCCCATGATCACCGGCCGCCACAAACACCGCGGCCGAATAGACCCTGGCCCGGCGTGGTGATCGTGCACGGCGCCGGGTCACGCAAGGAGAATCACGCTGACTTCGCGCGCCTCGCCACCGCCGGCGGCTGGGCGGCGCTCGCCTTCGATCTTCCGGGGCACGGCGACTCCGAGCCGCCGATGTCCGGCGAAGCGGTGAACGACGTGATCGCGATGGCGCGGCTACTTGCGTCGCAGGAGGAGGTCGACGCGACCAGGGTCGCGGTCCGGGGGTCGAGCCTGGGCGGCTTCCTCGCGATCCACGCAGCTGCCGCGTCCCCGGAGATCGCCGCCGTGATCGCGATCTGCCCCGCCGGGGAGGACCACCTCGCCAGTGGGCTGCGCCGCGGCAGTCTCGAGATGCGCGTCGGCGATCCGGCCGCGCTGGAGGCATGGCTGCTGGCCCAGGACATCGGCGAGGCCGTCGGGCGGATCGCCCCGCGACCGCTGCTTTTGATGCACGCCGAGGGCGACACACAGATCCCGAGCGATCACTCCGAGGAGCTCTACGAGCGGGCAGCGCAACCGCGCAAGCTCATCGTCGCCCCCGGCGGCGCCCACCAGACCGTGCAGCACGATTCCGAGCTCCAGGGTGCGGCCCTGCGTTGGCTCGAGCGCGAGCTGGGGCCCGCAAGTCCCGGCGCTAGTAGGTAACGGTTCCTAGT
>DATDKQ010000350.1:0-3968 GCA_036519915.1 Solirubrobacterales bacterium
CGCGGCGGGGCGACGGTGCTGGCCACGGATTCCGATGCGGAAGCGCTTGACCTGGTCGAGCGCAACGCCCGAGAGAACGGGTTGGAGGTCGAAACCCTGCCGGTTGATTGGGTCGACCCCGACGAGCTGATCGAGCGGGCCCCGTTCGACCTCGTGCTCGCCGCCGACGTTCTCTACGAGCGGCCGGGTGTCGCCCAGTTGCTCGAGTTGCTGCCACAGCTCGCGCCCGAGGTCTGGATCGCCGAGCCCGGTCGGCCGGCGGCCGAGCCCTTCCTGGAGCAGGCCGCAAAGCGCTGGTCGCTCCAGACGACGACGCGCGGCGTGGTCAAGATCCACAGGCTGCGGTTGGCCCCCGGAGCCGATCTCGCCTAGTTCGTCGGGGCGCGTCCTTAGTGTGGATGCATGGCAGCCAAGAGAGCGTCTTTCAGGTGCACCGAGTGCGGACACGCCGCGCTCACCTGGACCGGCCAGTGCCCGGGCTGCGGTGCCTGGAACACCCTCGAGCAGGTGAGTGTCCCTTCCCCGGGTCGCCCGGGCGGTGGCGCCGGTCGCGCGAGCGCCCCGAAGCCGGTGGCCCTTCGCGACGTCAAGGCGGAGCGCTCCGAGCGGGTCGGCACGGGCATCGCCGAGCTCGACCGGGTCCTGGGAGGCGGGCTCGTGCCGGGTTCCCTCGTCCTCCTCGGCGGCGCGCCGGGGATCGGCAAGAGCACGCTGGCGGGGATGGCTCTGGCCAATATCGCCGAGGCGGGGCACGAGGTCCTCTACGTCTCCGGCGAGGAGTCCGCGGCGCAGGTCCGGCGGCGAGCCGAGCGACTTGGCGAGGCGGCGCTGTCGGTGCCGATGCTCGCCGAGCCATCGCTCGAGAGCGTGCTGGCGGCGCTCGAGGCCGAGAGGCCGGTGGCCTGCGTGATCGACTCGGTGCAGACCCTCGCCGTCCCCGGTTCCCCCCCTGGCAGCGTCGGTGCCGTGCGGGAGGCGACCTCGGCCTTGCTCGAGACGGCCAAGCGGCTCGACGTGACCCTGATCCTGATCGGGCATGTCACCAAGGAGGGGTCACTCGCCGGTCCTCGTGCCCTGGAGCACCTGGTCGATTGCGTCCTGCACTTCGAGGGGGAGCGGGAGCGGACCTTCCGGACCGTGCGTGCCCTCAAGAACCGCTTCGGAGCGACCAGCGAGGTGGGCGTCTTCGAGATGCGGCAGGGCGGCCTCATCGAGGTCGTCGATCCCTCCGCTCGCTTCGTCGGCGAGGCGCAGCCCGCGCCGGGCTCGGTGGTGCTCTGCGCGATGGAGGGGACCCGGCCCGTGCTGGTCGAGGTTCAGGCGCTGGTCGCCCAGACCGAGATCGTGCCTCCCCGCCGCACGGCGACCGGCGTCGATCGCAACCGGCTGGCCCTCGTCCTCGCGGTGCTGACGCGGCACGGCGGCATCTCGCTGTCGGCGGCCGACGTCTTCGTCAACGTGGCCGGCGGTATCCGCGTGGACGAGCCGGGCGCCGACCTCGCAGTCGCCCTGGCGGTCGCCTCAGCCAACTCCGGCCGCGCCCTGGAGTCCGGCGGCAAACCGCTCGCCTGCTTCGGCGAGCTTGGCCTCACCGGTGAGGTCCGCTACGTCGCCCACGCCGACCGGCGGGTCGCGGAGGCGCGCAAGTTCGGTCTCGATCGCGTGATCGGCCCGCCGCCCGGCGATGAGCCGATCCAGGGTCTGGAGCCCGTCAGGGGGCTGCGCGCCGCCCTGTCCGGCGGCAGTTCGCGGTCACTGCGGCGCGCGGCTTGACAAGCGCTTTCCCGACCTATCAAGACGGATTTCCCCGCAAAGCACGCTGCTTTGCTTTCTGCTTCCATCAGTTGCGATGGCGTCTTCGCTTCCCGACGACGATCTACAGGAGTTGGAGGCGCGACAGGATCCGCGACTTCTGCGGGCCCTCGACATCGTCGCCCCGGGCACTGCGCTCCGCGAGGGGATCGACAACATCGTCCACTCGCGGACAGGCGGTTTGATCGTCATCGGAGACCCAGAGGAGGTCTCCTTTCTCTTTTCAGGGGGCATCAGCCTCGACATCGACTACACCCCGGCGCTGCTCTACCAGGTGGCGAAGATGGACGGGGCGATCGTCCTCAACGAGCAGGCGACCAAGATCGTCTGCGCCAACGTCCAGCTGATGCCGGACCCGACGATCCTCTCATCGGAGACTGGCACCCGGCACCGCACGGCGGAGCGCGTCTCCAAGCAGACCGACGCGCTGGTCGTGGCGATCTCGGAGCGGCGCGACGTCGTCTCGCTCTACTTGGGCGGGATGAAGTACATCCTCCAGGACATCCCCGCGGTGCTGGCGAAGGCCAACCAGGGCCTCGCCACCCTCGACAAGTACCGCGCCCGACTCGACTCCGTCTCCACTCGCCTCACCCGGCTCGAGTTCGAGGGCTCGGCGGTTCTCTACGAGGTGCTGTCGGTGCTGCAGCGCGCCGAGCTGGTGACGCGGATGGCGGTGGAGGTCGAGCGCTACATCGTCGAGCTCGGCACCGAGGGCCGGCTGATCGAGATGCAGCTCGAGGAGACGATGGTCGGCGTCGCCGCGGACAAGTCCGCCCTGATCCGCGACTACTCGGTGGAGGACACCGAGGAGAACCTCGCCACCACGCTCGCGGCGATCGCGCGCATGCCGCACCAGGACCTGCTCGACTTCGGCCGTCTCGCCGAGCTGCTCGGCTACGACCGCAAGGTCTCGACCCTCGACTTCCCGGTTTCCCCCCGCGGCTACCGCGTGCTTGGACGGATCCCGCGCCTGCCGAAGCTGGTGGTGCAGCGGATCATCCAGGAGTTCGGCGGTCTGGAGGAGGTGCTGGCGGCGAGCGACGATGACCTCGAGGCCGTCGAGGGCGTTGGCGCCGGGCGTGCCAAGGACATCCGAGAGGGACTACGCAGGCTTCAAGAGGTCGACCCGGTCGACCGCTATATGCAGAGCTGACGGCCCCGGCCGTCTCGACGAAAGGAGAGACCAATTCCAGAGATAACAGCAGAGGAGGTTATGGAGGACGAGGCGCCGGTTGCCGACCTCGAGCTCGAGGCGCCCGTCTGTAATTTCGAGGTCGGCGACAACGTCGTCTACCCGCACCATGGTGCGGGGGTGGTCCTGAAGAGGGAGAGCAAGGACCTGATGGGCGAGAAGCGGGACTACCTGACCATCAACATCCTCCACAACAACATGACCGTGATGGTCCCCTGCGAGAACGCCCACCGTGCGGGCCTGCGGCGCGTGATCGACGAGGAGCAGGTCAAGAGGGTGATCGGAGTCCTCACCGACGAGGTCTCCGAGATGCCGAAGAACTGGAACCGCCGCTTCAAGCACAACCGCGAGAAGATCAAGACAGGCGACGTCTACGAGCTCGCCGAGGTCGTTCGCAACCTCGCCATCCGAGAGTGGGAGAAGGGGCTCTCGACGGGCGAGAAGCAGATGTACACGCGGGCCAAGAAGATCCTCGCCTCCGAGTTCATGTACGCGCTGGACAAGGACGAGGACGGGGCAGAGGCCTACCTGGACGAGCTGCTGGAGGAGAGCTTCGGCGCCGCTAAGGCGACCGCCTAGCAACTCCGCATCGGCCGTAATCGCGGCCGCCGGCTCCGGGGAGCGACTCGGAGCCGGCGGCCCGAAGGCCTTCGTCGAGCTGGCCGGGCGGCCGCTGCTCGACTGGTCGCTTGACGCATTCCGGGGCGCGGCGAGCATCGCCGAGATCATCGTCGCCGTTCCGCCGGGGCAGGAGGGCCCGGTTGCCGAGCGCGGAGTGGTCGCGGTGGCGGGCGGGCAGCACCGGTCCGAGTCCGTGGCGAACGCCACCGCGCTGTGCGGCCAGGAGATCGTCGTGGTCCACGACGCCGCGCGGCCACTGGTCACCCCCGAGCTGATCGACGCCGTCGTCGAGCGGCTCGCCTCCGATCAGGATGCCGCGGGTGTGATCGCGGCGGCGCCGGTC
>DATDKQ010000351.1:0-6816 GCA_036519915.1 Solirubrobacterales bacterium
TGCCCCGTTGCGGCCAGAATCGCCGCGGCGATCGCGAGGTCGAAGCCCGGACCGGCCTTGCGGACGTCGGCCGGGGCGAGGTTCACGGTGATCCGGTGGTCCGGATATCTGAATCCCGAATTCCGGAGTGCCGAGCGGACCCGCTCGCGGGATTCCCGCACCGCGGTGTCCGGCAGCCCCACGATCGTGAAGGAGGGCAGGCCGCCCCCGATGTCGACCTCCACGTAGACCGGCTGCGCATCGACACCGACCAGGGCGAAGGTGCGGGCGAGCGCGAACATGCGGGCGACGCTAGGCGGCGCCTCATCAAGTCTGGCGCGCGGATCGTCACATTGGCGTCATGGAGGCATTGCGATCGACGCGCGCCCCGGGCGCCCGAGGGGAGCAGCGTGGCCGGTCGTGACCTTCGCGAGGCAACGCCTCGGCCGCACCGCCGAGCAGCTCGTCGCCACCCGCCTGGAGCGATCCGGCTGGCGGATCGTCGGGCGCAACGTCCGGCTCCCCTCGGGCGAGCTCGACATCGTGGCGATGGACGGCCGGACCCTGGTCTTCGTCGAGGTGAAGGCGGGACGGGCCGGCACCAACCTGGGCCCGGAGCGGCCGGCCCACGCGGTCGGCCGCCGCAAGCAGCTCAAGCTGAGGCGCCTGGCCCGCGAGTGGATCGCGGAGCGGCGTGGGCCCTCAGGCGTCCTCGGCTACCGCTTCGACGTCGTCGGGGTCCGCTTCGGCGCGGATGGCCTCCCGGATGTCGATCACATCCGCCAGGCCTTCTGATCCCTGGTCGTCGTCCGCCGGCAGTCCGTCGAGCCCGAGCTGGGAGTAGGCCACCGATGCGAAGGAGCGGCGATGCAGCGGGCAGATGCCGTGCTCGCGGATGGCCTCCCGATGCTCCGGGGTCGAGTAGCCGACGTTCCCCTCGAAGCTCCACTGCGGGTAGAGCTCGGCGACACGCCGCATGTACCGATCGCGCGTCACCTTGGCGATGACCGAGGCAGCGGCAATCGCCGCGCTGCGCGCATCCCCGTCGACGACCGGGGTGTGCTCGAGCTCGCACCGGTGGAGCCTGAAGCCGTCCACCAGGCGAGTCGCCTCCTCTTTGGCTACCGCGCTCATGCAGTCGCTGAGCGCCGCGAGGTTGGAGACATGCAGTCCGTTTGCGTCGATGACACGGGCCGAGCGCACCGCGACCGACACGCAGGCCGCCGCGCGGATCACCTGCGGGTAGAGCTCCTCCCGCTCCTCCGGCGTCTTCTGCTTGGAGTCGTCGAGCCGCGCCAGAGCGAGGCGCTCCGAGCGGCCGATCCGCTCGAGGTCGATCAGCACCCCGGCGGCGAGCAGCGGGCCGGCCAGCGAGCCCCGCCCGGCCTCGTCCACCCCCGCCACGAAGCGTCGGCCGAAGGAGCGGTCGAAGCGGAACAGGCGGGCGGCGGTCCGCCTCTTGCGGCGCTTCCGGGGCGAGCTAGAGGATTCCGACGCGGTCGGGGGGCCAGTAGGTGGCGAAGGCCTTGCCGATGATCCAGTCGCGTGGGATTGGTCCCCAGAAGCGGCTGTCGTCGCTCGAGCCACGGTTGTCGCCCATCATGAAGTAATGGTCGGGCGGGATGGTGATCTGTTGCGGCAAATTGCAGGCTCCGCCTGGCGTACAGCGGTTGATGAAGTCCTCCTGAGCGATCTTTCCGTTGACCACCGGGTGACCGTCCTGGACGCTCAGGGTGTCTCCCGGGCCCGCGATGATTCGCTTGATGAAGTTGACGTTCGACTTATCGGGCGTCGGCTGGTCGCAGGGCGCGCCACTCGAGCCCCCGGCTCCCGTCCTCGGATCGCCGCACTCACCGCCGGCGCCGCCCTCGGCTCCCTGCGGCGGATGGAAGACGACGATGTCCCCGATCTTGGGATCGGTGAAGTGGTAGATGAACCGGTTCACCAGGACCCGCTGGCCGACGTCGAGGGTGGGCTCCATGGACTCGGAGGGGATCTGGTACGGCTTGACGATGAAGGCCTGAATCCCCAGTGCCAATCCGAGCGCGAGCGCGACAATGATGACGAGCTCGAGGAGCGCGCCCTGGGTGCTCTGGGGCCGCGGGACTCTCAGTCTTCTGCCTCGTCGGGGGAGGCGTCGGCCTTTGGCTTGCGCCCAGGCTCCGACTCCGCCTCCGCCGTATCCCCACCGTCCGCACCGTGCTCCTCGCCCTCCGTCGACTCCTCGCCCTCGGCGCCCTGCTCGGCTTCCTCCTCGACGGGCTCGGTGACCTCCGCCTCGGCTTCGGTCACCGCGACGCCCTCGGCGTCAACCGCCTCCGCATCCTCCTGCGCAACCACCATCTCCTCCTCGATGCCCCAGCGCCGCTCCGCAACCCGGGCGCTCTTGCCGACCTTCCCGCGCAGGTAGTACAGCTTCGCCCGCCGCACGTCGCCGCGGGCGGCCACCTCGAGCTTCTCGATCTTCGGCGAGTGCAGCGGGAACGTCCGCTCGACGCCAACGCCGAAGGACTGCTTGCGCACGGTAAACGTCTCGCGCGCGCCGCTTCCTTGGCGCTTGATCACGATGCCCTCGAAGACCTGGGTGCGGCGGCGGTTCCCCTCGACCACCTGGAAGTGGACGCGCACGCGGTCGCCCGCGGCGAATCTCGGCCGCTGTTTCAGCGCTCGCTTCTCGAGGTCTTCGATGACTGTGCTCATGAGGTGATGATGGTGGGGGCTCGGCCTGAGCGACGCTTAAAACGGCGTCGGTACGGAGGCTCAAAAAATGCGCGTGGCCCCTTGGCCTCGCGCAGCGACGCGAAATGCTAGCGGTGATGCGGCCGCGGTGTTTGTGGCGCCCGTTCATTTTGGTCCGCCCGGTGGCGGGCTTGCTCGTGCCGCCACTCCCGCACGCGGGCGTGATCGCCCGAGAGCAGGATGTCGGGAACCTCCCAGCCCCGGTAGGCGGCGGGCCGGGTGTAGTGGGGATACTCCGGCGCGCCCGCGAGGGCCGCGCTGTAGGACTCCTCCACCACGCTCTCCGCGTCGCCGAGGGCGCCAGGCAGCTTCCGCAGGACGGCGTCGCTGATCACCATCGCGGGCAGCTCTCCTCCGGCGAGCACATAGCGGCCGATCGAGATCGTCTCGTCAGCCAGATGCTCCACGACGCGCTCGTCGAAACCCTCGTAGCGTCCGCAGAGCAGCGCCACGTGCTTCTCCTGCGCGAGCTCCGCCGCGAGCTCCTCGTCGAAGAGCCGCCCGGCCGGCGTGAGGGCAATCTTCCTGACGCGGTCTCGCTCCGCCCCGTAGGCGGCCTCGAGCGCGGCATCGACGACGTCGACACGCATCACCATCCCGGCTCCTCCGCCGTACGGGGCGTCATCGACCTGCCCCGCGCTCAGCGGCGTCGTGTCGCGGTAGTTGTGGAAGCGCATCTCGCTCCCGCTTGCGAGTGCGTTGGAGACGTGGCGCTGGCGCAGGAACCAGTCGAACTGGTCCGGGAAGAGCGTGAAGACGTCGAGTCGCACTCAGTCCAGTATGTCGACGACCACGCGCTTGTCCTCGCGGGTCGCCGCGGCCTTCATCACGGAACGCAGCGCGTTGGCGACGCGTCCGCCCCGGCCGATCACACGTCCGAGATCGTCCTCCGCGACCTCGAGCTCGAGCACTACCTCGCCGTCGATCTCCTCGACCTCGTTGACCACGACCGCATCGGGATCTGCGACGAGCGAACGGGCGAGGAACTCGAGCAACTCGCGCACGTCGCGCTCCGCGGCCTAGCGGCCGGTCGCCTCGATGCCCTGAGTGCGGAGGAGCGTCGCCACCGTGCGGGTGGGCTGGGCGCCCTTGTCCAGCCAGTGGCGTGCGCGGTCCCCGTCGATCACGATCAGCGACGGATCCGGCTGCGGGTTGTACTGGCCGATCGTCTCGATCGTGCGGCCGTCGCGCGGTGAGCGCTGGTCGGCCACGACAACCCTCCAGATCGGGTTCTTCTTCGACCCGACCCTGCGAAGTCTGATTCTCACGGACATGCGGCGGCGGAGGTTAGCGCCTAGCGCATTCCGCGCATCAGCTGCTGCGGGTCGGGCATCTTCCCCTCGGACATCTGCTTCATCAGCTTGTTCATCTGGCCGAACTGCTTGACGAGCCGGTTGACGGCCTGGACCGTGGTGCCGGACCCGGTCGCGATTCGCTTCCGGCGTGAGCCATTGATCTCCGTCGGGTGAGCCCTCTCGAAGGGCGTCATCGAGAGGATGATCGCCTCGATCCGATCGAGCTCGCGCTCGTCGACCTGTCCCATCCCCTGCATCGCCTTGCCCATGCCGGGCATCATCTTCATCAGGTTCCCGAGCGGCCCCATGCGGCGGACCTGCTTCATCTGCTGGAGGAAGTCCTCGAGCGTGAACTGCTGCTTGCGGATCTTGCGCTCGAGGTCCGCCGCCGAGTCCTCGTCGAACTCGTCCTGGGTCTTCTCGATCAGCGACATCACATCGCCCATGCCGAGGATTCGCCCGGCCATCCGGTCCGGATGGAAGCGCTCGATCTCGTCGAGCTTTTCGCCGGTCGAGGCGTAGATGATCGGCTTGCCCGTGACCGCCCGGACGGAGAGCGCGGCGCCGCCGCGGGCGTCACCGTCGAGCTTGGTCATCAGCACCCCGTCGAAGTCGGCGGTCTCGGCGAAGCTCTCGGCGACATTGACGGCGTCCTGACCGGTCATCGCGTCGACCACTAGAAGCACGTCGTGCGGCTTGGTGACCTTGCGGACCTCGGCGAGCTCGTCCATCAGGTCCTGGTCGACGTGGAGGCGGCCGGCCGTGTCGACGATCAGCACGTCGCGGTTCTCCTGGACCGCCTGGTCGCGCGCCCAAGCGGCGACCTTGACCGCGTCGGTTTCGCCGGGCTGCGAGTAGACGTGAACCTTGGCCTGCGCGCCGAGCTTCTCGAGCTGCTCGACTGCGGCGGGACGCTGCAGGTCGACCGCCGCGAGGGCGACGTCCTTGTTCTGCTTCTTCAGCAGCTTGCCGAGCTTTGCCGTGGCGGTCGTCTTCCCCGAGCCCTGCAGGCCGGCCATCAGGATCACCGTCGGCCCGCTCGGCGCGAAGACCAGGTCGCGGCCGGCACCGCCCATCAACGCGGTGAGCTCGTCGTTGACCGCCTTGATCACAGTCTGGCCGGGGTTGAGCGCCTCCGAGACCTCCTCGTCGGCAAGCCGCTCCTTCAGTGACGCCGTGAAGTCCTTGACGACCTTGAAGTTGACATCCGCCTCGAGCAGTGCGAGGCGTACCTCACGCAGGGCCTTGTTGACGTCGTCCTCGGAGAGCTTTCCCCTGGAGCGAACGTCGGAGAGCACGCCCTGCAGGCGATCTGAAAGCTGATCGAACATTGAGGGTGAGCTTAGGCGTTACGCCCGGGCTGCCTCTTGCCGCGGCGCCGAACGTCCCGCAATGCTCGCTAGGAGGGGTACTGCGGGACGTTCGGCGTTCAGGGGCAGCGGTCGAGGCGCGCGGTGAGCGGATCGGCCCTGCGGCCGCGCGCATCGGCGTTCGGCCGGCAGGTGCGCGCCCGGCGTTTGTGCGCGCCCGCACTCCTGCGGGCACGGGTGCCGGGCAGCGTGGTCGACGCTGACCGGTAGCCGAGCAGGTACGGCGTCGGGTCGACTGGGGTGCCGAAGTGGCGCACCTCGAAGTGCAGGTGGGGGCCGGTCGAGTGGCCCGTCGAGCCGACGTTGCCGATCGTCTGTCCGCCCGAGACCCGCTGACCGACCGACGCGCCGATCACCGACATGTGCGCGTACCAGCTCTCGAAGCCGAGCCGGTGGCTGACCACCACGAGGTTTCCGTAGCCGCCCGTATTGAGACCGGCGAAGGAGACGACCCCCACGCCGCCGGCGTGGATCGGTGTCCCCTTCGGCTCCGGGAAGTCGAGCCCCGTGTGCCAGCGCCCGGGCGGGATCCAGCCGAATCGGTCGCCGATCGGCCCAGGCACGGGCCGGAAGAAGCGCACCGGACCGATCGGAGAGGACGCAGGAGCGTTCGTCACCACGCGGATTCCCCTGAGCGCGCCCAGGGTCGTCGGGCCGGCGATGCCGTCGACGCCTATACGCGCCACCCCCTGGAAGCGACGGACGGCGCTCTCCGTGTTCGGTCCGAAGCCGCCGTCGAACCCATTTGGCTCGAAACCGCGCGCATGGAGCAGGAACTGCAGGGCGGCGACGTCCCAGCCGCGCTGGCCGGTGTGCATGGGGCGCTTTCCGAGCTTCGGCTTGCCCCGCTTCCCCAGGGCGGCGCGCGTCTGTTGCCCGGCGACCCCGTCGACGGCAAGCCCGTGCTGGGACTGGAACGTCCGGACGGCGCCCTGTGTCCAGGGCCCGCTGATCCCATCCACCGGATGCGGGTAGAGCCCGACCGCGCGCATCGCCACCTGGAGCGCGGCAATGTCCGCGCTGCCGGCGCCTGCCGTCGCGGGCATGGCGAGAAAGCCCCCAATGCACACCCCGAGCAGGGCGAGCATGCGAACCCGGACTCTTGTGCCCCCTGTAGGCACCTCCCCAGGGTTCCGCGTAAGGCTCCCCAGCCTGCGAGGTGCCTTGCATCGCGGGTAAGCCCGGTTGACCCGCCCTACTCCTCGATCAGCGCGCGGGCGAACTCCTCGGCGTCGAAGGGGCGCAGGTCCTCGAGGGACTCACCGATGCCGATCAGCTTCACAGGAATGCCTAGCTCGGAGGCGATCGCGAGTGCGACCCCGCCCTTTGCACTCCCATCGAGCTTGGTCAGGACGGCCCCCGTGACCTCCACGGCATTGGCGAATTCCTGGGCCTGTCGGACCCCGTTCTGTCCGGTGGTCGCGTCGATGACG
>DATDKQ010000352.1:0-18257 GCA_036519915.1 Solirubrobacterales bacterium
AGCTCGGCGGCCGTGCCGGTGAGGAAGACCTCCTCGGCGAGATAGAGCTCGGCGCGCGCGATGTCGCGCTCGATCACCGTGTAGCCGAGGTCTTGAGCGATCTGAATCACTGACTTACGGCTGATCCCGTCGAGGATCGCGGAGGTATGTCCCGGGGTGATGATCTCGCCGTCGCGGACGAGGTAGATGTTCTCGCCCGATCCCTCACAGACGAATCCCCGCTCATCGAGCAGGATGGCCTCCTCGTAGCCGGCGTTGGCGCTCTCGGTCTTGGCGAGGATCGAGTTCAGGTACTGCCCCGACGCCTTCGCGTGCGGAATCAGGCCGGCTGCCGAGATCCGGCGCCAGGACGACACCTTGGCCCTGACGCCGTTCTGTTTGCCCTCCTCACCGAGGTAGGCGCCCCAGGGCCACACCGCGACGAAGACGTCGACCGGGGCGCTCTTGGCATACAGCCCCATCTCGCCATAGCCACGGAAGGCGATCGGGCGGATGTAGCAGCTGCGTAGCCCGTTTCGGCGGATCAGCTCCTTGGTGCCCTCACGGATCTCCTCGAGCGTGTGAGGAAGCTGCAGGTAGTAGAGCTCGGCTGACTTGGCGAGGCGGTCGAGGTGATCCTGGTGGCGGAAGATGGCCGGGCCGATCTCCGTGTCGTAGCAGCGGATTCCCTCGAACACTCCGCTCCCGTAGTGGAGTCCGTGGCTGAGGACGTGCACATTCGCCTCGTCCCAGGGGACGAACTCGCCGTTCTTCCAGATCAGTTCGACCTTCTCCACGGGCGATCAGTATGAACGATGCGCACGGCCCCGGGCAACAGAATTCCTGCCTACAGGCCCGCGATCACCGCCTCCGTCATCTCGTCGGTCCCGACCTCGCGGGTGCCCTCGGCGCCGGCCAGGTCGGGAGTCCGGAGTCCCTCGGCGAGAGCGGCATCCACCCCCCGCTCGAGGCGGTCCGCCTCGCCGTGCATCCCGAGCCCGTAGCGGAGCATCATCGCCACGGTGAGCAGCGTGGCCAGAGGGTTGGCCTTGCCGGTCCCGGCGATGTCGGGAGCCGAGCCGTGCACCGGCTCGTACAGCCCGGGACCGCTTTCCCCCAGGCTCGCCGAGGGCAGCATCCCCAGCGAGCCGGTGAGCATCGCCGCCTCGTCGCTGAGAATGTCTCCGAAGAGGTTCTCGGTGACCAGCACATCGAACTCGGTCGGCCGGGAGACCAGCTGCATCGCGGCGTTGTCGACCAGCAGGTGGTCGAGCTCGATCTCCTCGTACTCGGGCGCCAGTCTCGTGACGGTTTCGCGCCAGAGCCGCGAGGTCTCCAGCACGTTCGCTTTGTCGACCGAGGTGAGCTTGCCCCGGCGCTCGCCCGCCGCCTCGAAGCCGACGCGGGCGATCCGCTCGATCTCCTCGACCGTGTAGGCGCAGTCGTCGTGGGCGCGGTCGCCGTCCCGACCTGAGTCGCCGAAGTAGATGCCGCCGGTGAGCTCACGGACGACGAGCAGGTCCGTGCCCTCGATCCGCTCGCGCCGGAGCGGGCTGGCCTCGATCAGCGCCTCGCTCGGACGCACGGGACGGAGATTCGCGAAGAGTCCGAGCCCCTTGCGCAGGCCGAGCAGGCCCTGCTCCGGGCGCGGCTTGTCGGGGTCCGTCGTGTCCCATTTCGGACCGCCGACGGCGCAGAGCAGCACAGCATCCGATTGACGGCAGGCCTCCAGGACCTCGTCGGTGAGCGCGGTGCCGTGTTCATCGATCGATGCCCCCCCGATCGGGTACTCGTCGATCTCGAAGTCGCCGAGGGCCTCCAAGGCCCTCCTCGCAGCGGCCGCGATCTCGGGGCCGATGCCGTCGCCCGGGAGGAGCGCGATCCTAGGCACGGCAGGCGTCAATGTTGAGGCGGACGTAGTTCAGGGTCAGGGGTTCCTCCTCGAGATCGAGCACCGCCTCGGCGAAGGCGCGACGCTTCTCCTCGGGCAGCCGAGCCAGGTGGGGGCCCATGGTCACCGTGGTCGTGAACGCATAGGGATCCTCCGGCTGCACCGGCTTGTTCTCGAGCCAGCAACGCACCTGGTCGAAGCCTGCCCCCTTCAGGCGCTCCTCGGTCTCCTCGGGGGTCGCGAAGTTCCACATGATCGACATGTCCTGGAAGTGCTCGGCAAATTCCGGTCGTGTCGCGACGGCGACGATGCTCTTGGCGTGCTCGGCGACGTTCCCCGCGCCGCCGCATTGCGCGACCAGACGGCCGCCCGGCCGGATCGCTGCGTGAAGCCTCGAGAAGAGTCGGTCGTGGTCCGGGAGCCAGTGGAAGGTCGCGGTCGAGAAGGTCAGGTCGACCGGCTCATCCACCTCGAGCTCCGCCAGATCGGTGACCAGGTAGTCCGCGCGGTCACCGAGGGCCTCGCGGGCCACCTCGATCATGGATTCAGAGGCGTCGACGCAGAGGACGCGCCCATCGGGCAGCTTCTCCAGCAGCTTGGCGGTAACCCGGCCCGAGCCGCAGCCCGCGTCCATTACATACTCGTCGCCCTTCAGGTCCAGTCGGTCGAGCACCTCGAGGCCCCAGTGGTATTGCGGATCGGAGACGCGGTCGTAGGTCTGAGCGTCCCACTCCCGAGGCCCGGTGTTCATTGGGCTCGCGGAGCTCACAGCGAGGTCGTCACGGGGCCGGCGTCGGCGCGGCCCGTAGCCTCGAAGTCGTCGATGGTATCCACCCGCTGCAGCGTCAGCGCAACGTCGTCGAGCCCGTTGCGGAGCCGGTGCTTGATCTCCTCGTCGATCTCGAACTGGAAGACGCCGTCCTTCGTGTTGACGGTCTGGTCGTCGAGGTCGATCCGCGCCTCGCCGGCTGCGGCGACCGCGCGGCAGTGCTCCTCGTCGAGGATCACCGGCAGCAGACCGTTCTTCGTGCAGTTGGAATAGAAGATGTCCGAGAACGAGGGCGCGATCACCGCGTCGAAGCCGTAGTCCTTGAGGCCCCAGACGGCGTGTTCGCGTGAGGATCCCGAGCCGAAGTTCCGGCCCGCAACCAGGATCGGGTGCGCCTCGAGCTGGATCTCTCCCGATCGGAACCAGTCGTAGAAGAGGAACTCGCCGTAGCCCGTGCGCTCCGTCCGCTTCAGGAACTGCTTGGGCATGATCTGGTCGGTGTCGACATCGTGGCGGTCGAGCACAGCGACCTTGCCCTCGATGACCTCGATTGCGTCCATGGCTAGGTCCACTCCCTGATGTCCACGAAGCGGCCCTCGACTGCGGCGGCCGCCGCCATCTTCGGGCTGACCAGGTGGGTTCGCCCGCCGGCGCCCTGGCGGCCCTCGAAATTGCGATTGGAGGTCGAGGCGCAGCGCTCTCCCGGCTGCAGGATGTCCGGGTTCATCCCCAGGCAGGCGGAACAGCCCGACTCACGCCACTCGAAACCGGCGGACCGGAAAACATCATCGAGCCCTTCCGCTTCCGCGTCGGACTTCACCTGCTGGGAGCCGGGCACGACCATCCCACGCAGGCTCGATGAGATCTTGCGACCGTCGACCACTGAGGCCGCCTCGCGCAGGTCCGAGATCCGCGAGTTGGTGCAGGAGCCGATAAAGATTCGATCGAGCGGGATGTCCGTCATCGGGGTTCCCGGCCGCAGGTCCATGTAGGCCAGCGCACGCTCCGCCGCCTCGCGGTCCGCGGGGGAGTCCATCCGGCCCGGATCGGGGACGGCGTCGGTGACCTGGACGACCATGCCAGGAGTCGTCCCCCAGGTGACCATTGGCGAGATCGCGGCGGCGTCGACCTCTACCTCGGTGTCGAAGCTGGCTCCATCATCGGTGGGCAGCTGCCGCCAGCGCTCCACCGCAGCGTCGAAGTCATCCGGCGCACCGGGCTTGCCGCGGACATAGTCGAATGTCCTCTCGTCGGGCGCGACCATCCCGGCCCGGCCACCGCCCTCGATCGTCATGTTGCAGATCGTCATCCGGTTCTCCATGGACAGAGCGCGGATCGCCTCGCCCGCGTATTCGACCGCATATCCCTGCATGCCGCCGACGCCGAACCTGCCGATCGTCGCCAGGATCAGGTCCTTGGCGGTGACACCGAAACCGAGCTCGCCTGAGTAGTTGATCCGCATCGTCTTCGGCTTGCGCGAGCCCAGGCACTGAGTCGCCAGTACGTGCTCGACCTCGGACGTGCCGATGCCGAAGGCGAGCGCGCCGAAGGCACCGTGCGTCGAGGTGTGGGAGTCGCCGCAGACGATCGTCATACCCGGCTGGGTGACACCGAGCTCGGGCCCGATCACGTGGACGATTCCCCGGCGATCCGAGCCCAGCGAGTAGAGCGGGATGCCGAACTCCTCGCAGTTGCTCTCCAGCGCCTCGACCTGTTTGCGGGAGAGCTCGTCAGCGATCAAGCGCGCGGTCGGGGTGCCGTCGGTCGGAACGTTGTGGTCGGCGGTCGCCAGGGTCTTGTCGGGTCGGCGGACCTTCCGATCGGCAAGACGCAGACCGTCGAAGGCCTGCGGCGAAGTCACCTCGTGGACCAGATGAAGGTCGATGTAGATCAGGTCACGGTCGACCTCGTGCGCTTCCCAAATCTTCTCGAAGAGACTCTTCGGCATCGGTCCTCCTAGCCTCGCCTCAGCCCGGCGGCGACCACCGCGATCAGCCGCGCATCGGTCTCACCATTGTTCTCGAAATGGTGCGGCAGGTCGGCGTCGAAGGTGACGCTGTCGCCCTTACCGAGCTCGTGCCGCTGGCCGTCGATGAAGAGATCCGCGGTTCCCTCCACCACCACCGTGGTCTCGCGACTGCCGGGCTCGTGCACGGGCGGGTCATCGGGCGCGCCGGTGGCGGCGCCGGGCGCCAGGGTGTGAACCGAGACGTCGGCGCGCAGGCCGGGCAGCGGTGGGGTCAGCTCCTCGAGCCTGTGACCGCGCCGGCGCCGCGTGCGACCCTGCCCGGCGCGAACGACCACGACGTGGCGGTCCTCATCCAGCCTCAGCAGCTGTGACAACGTCAGGTCGAGCCCGGACGCGATCTTCTCCGCGATCGCCAGCGTGGGGCTCGTGTCCCCCCTCTCGACCTGGGAGAGCATCGGTGCGCTGACGCCGCTGCGCTCGGCCAGGTCCCGAAGCGAGAGGTCCATCGCCTCGCGCAGGCTCCTGACCCGCGCGCCGACGCTTCCGTCCGCTGAAATCGCAGGGTCGCCGAGCGGTCTTGTTTGGGTCGCGTTCGCCACGGCGGCGTACGCTATCACATACGCCCGTATGCGCAGGTCCTTCCTCAGATTTCAGTAGTTGACCCCGATGCGAGTGCACACCGTGGCGCATACTGTCGTCGGGCCGACAAGGACTGGAGGTCCGGCATGGCGTCGCGTCCGGCACGTGATCCGAACGGCATGACACCCCGAGGGCTGGCGTCCAGGGCGGGCATGTGGAGTGCGCACCACCGCAAGACCGCGATCTGGGGGTGGCTGGCGTTCGTCGTCATCGCCCTGCTGATCGGCAACGCGGTCGGTACGAAGACCCTCCAGCGCAACGAGAGCGGGGTCGGCGAATCCGGGCGGGCGGATCAGACCATCGCCGATGCCGCCCCGAACCACGCCCAGGAGATGGTGCTGATCCAGAGCAGCGACGCCACCGCCGCCGACCCCGAGTTCCGTGCGGTGGCCGTCGACGTGCAGCGGAAGCTCGCGGCTCTCCCCCACACCCAGAACTTCGAGAGCCCCCTCGCCCCCGCGAACGCGAACCTGGTGTCCACCGACGGGCACTCGGCGCTGTTGCGCTTTGAGATTGCCGGCAATGACACCGAGACTTCGGACCGGGTCAAGCCGGCCGTGCAGGCCGTCGACGACGTTCAGTCGGCGCACCCGGGCTTCACGCTGGGTGAGTTCGGCGATGCCAGCACCCAGGAACAGATCGACAAGGTAGTCCAGGACGACTTCGGCAAGGCGCTGGTCACATCTCTGCCGATCACCCTGATCATCCTGCTGTTCGCCTTCGGCGCCCTCGTCGCCGCAGGGGTGCCGCTGCTGCTGGCCCTGACTGCGGTGATGGGCACGATCGGCATCATGGGCCCCCTCAGCCACGTCATCGGCGGAGTCGACAGCTCGATCAACGAAGTGATCCTGCTGATCGGTCTCGCTGTCGGCGTCGACTACTCGATGTTCTATCTGCGCCGCGAACGCGAGGAGCGCGAGGCCGGGCGCAGCGAGGATGCGGCGCTCGCCGCCGCCGCCGCGACCTCGGGCCGTGCGGTGCTCGTTTCCGGGTTCACGGTGATGATTGCGATGGCCGGGATGTACCTGGCGGGGACGCCGACGTTCCAGTCATTCGCCACGGGGACCATCCTGGTCGTGGCCGTGGCGTTGATCGGCTCGCTGACGGTGCTGCCGGCGATCCTGTCGTGGCTCGGCGATCGGGTGGAGAAGGGCGGCGTCCCGTTCATCAAGAACCAGGCATGGAACGCGGGCGAGAGCGGCGCCTGGGCGAAGGTCCTCAATCCGGTGCTCCGCCATCCGGTCATTTCCCTCGTCCTTGCCGGTGGCCTGCTCGTCTTCCTGGCGCTGCCGGCGCTCCGCCTGCACACGGCCAACCAGAGCGTCGAATCGCTTCCCCAGGACGTCGCCTCGATTCAGACGTACAACCGGATTCAGGAGGCCTTCCCGGGAGGCGGAATTCCGGCGGTCGTCGCGGTCAGCTCGGACAATGGTCCGACCCCACAGGTCCGGCAGGGGATCGCCCGGATGGCGGCAGACGCCAAGGCGAGCCCGAACTTCGACTCCCCAATCACGATCGACACTTTCCCGGATCCCAACGTCCTCCAGGTCAACATCCCGATCGTCGGTGACGGCACCGACTCGAAGTCGAACGCCGCGCTGGACGAGCTGCGGGACAAGATCATTCCTGCGACGATCGGGGCCGTTCCGGGTGTCACCGCCGACGTGACCGGCTTCACGGCGTCATCGAAGGACTTCAACGACGCCAGCAAGTCTCACCTGCCGCTCGTCTTCGGATTCGTTCTGACCGCGGCGTTCCTGCTCTTGCTCTTCACCTTCCGCTCGATCGTCATCCCGATCAAGGCGATCATCCTCAACCTGCTCTCGGTGGGGGCCGCCTACGGCGTGATCGTCTGGATCTTCCAGGACGGTCACCTCGAGTCGTTCCTGGGCTTCCACTCCACCGGCGCGATCATCTCCTGGATGCCGCTGTTCCTCTTCGTGGTCCTCTTCGGGTTGTCGATGGACTACCACGTCTTCATCCTCACCCGAATCCGTGAGTCCTACGACAGCGGGATGCCGACCGACGAGGCGGTCTCGCACGGGATCAAGACGACCGCGGGCGTGGTGACGAGCGCAGCGGTCGTCATGGTCGGCGTCTTCGCGGTCTTCGCGACGCTCTCGCTCGTCTTCTTCAAGGAGCTCGGGGTGGGGCTCGGCGTGGCGGTCCTGATAGACGCGACCCTGGTGCGCGCCGTGCTGCTGCCCGCGTCGATGAAGCTGCTCGGCGACTGGAACTGGTACCTGCCGATCTGGCTCGAGTGGATCCCGCACGTTGGGCCAGTCGGCGCCCCGGCGGTTCTGCCGGCCAAGGGCGAGCCGACTGCGGCCTCGGCCCCGTAGGTCGTCAGACCGGCTCGAGCAGGATCACCGGGATCCGGCGGTCTGTTCGCCGCTGGTAGTCCTCGTAGGTCGGGTAGACGGCCGTCATCTGCTTCCAGAGGCGCTCGCGCTCGGCTCCCTCGGTCTCCCTGGCTCGCATCCTTCGGACGTCGCCGTACCAGTTGACGGTGGTCTCCGGGTTGGCCATCAGGTTCAGATACCAGGCTGGGTGCTTGTGCACCCCGCCCTTGGAGGCCACGACGACGATGTTGTCTCCATCCTTCGTCGCGAGAAGCGGGTGAGTACGCCGCTTGCCGCTCTTCCGCCCCACCGAATCGACGAGTGCAACGGGCGCCTTGCCGTAGGTGCCACCGACCTTTCCGTTGCTGGCCTTGTAGACGGCTTTGTGTACGTCCGTGAACCGTTCCCAGAACCACCAGAACGGCGAGCTCGCCTGCGGGGCGTCGGGCACACGGACGGTCCTCACGGACCCAGCCTATTTCTCACGGGCCCGGCGTGCGCTCTACCGCAGCGTCGGCCGTTGCGTCCTCGGCCTCGCGAATCGCGACGCCCTCCAGGGCGTTCGAGATCGCGCGGACGAAGGCCCGCGCGGACGCCTCGAGGATGTCTGTCGCGACACCCTGGCCGCTGGCAAGCCTGCCGTTGGCTCGGACGGAGACGCCGACCTCACCGAGCGCGTCCGTGCCGCCGGTGACCGCTTCGACCTCGTAGCGCTGGAGCTCGGCGTCGGTGCCCGTCGCCTCGCGGATCGCCCCGAAGATCGCGTCCACGGGGCCGTCGCCGGACGCCTGCGCGACCGACTCCTCGCCGCTCGGCAGAACGACGCTGACCCGGGCCTGCGGAGCGCGCTGCGAGCCGGACTCGATCTCGAACCACTTCAGGTCGTAGGCCTGCGCCGACTCGCGCATCTCCTCGGAGACGATCGCCTCCAGGTCGAGCGCGGTGACCTGCTTCTTCTTGTCCGCGATCTGCTTGAAGCGCTTGAACGCCTGGTTCAGCGCTCCGCCCTCGACCTTGAAGCCCAGCTCCTTCAGGGCGTCCTGGAGGGCGTGGCGGCCGGAGTGCTTGCCCAGCACGATGGAGTTGGACTCCAGCCCCACCTCAGTCGCGTCCATGATCTCGTACGTCGAGCGCTCCTTGAGCACGCCGTCCTGGTGGATGCCGGACTCGTGAGCGAAGGCGTTCCGGCCCACGACCGCCTTGTTCGGCGGCACCGAGTACCCGGTCAGACGGGAGACCATGCGGCTCGTGCGGGCCAGCTCCCGAGCGTCGATCCCGGTGTCCAGCCCGTGGACGTCGCGGCGGGTCCGCAGCAGCATCACGATCTCCTCCAGCGAGCAGTTGCCCGCCCGTTCGCCGATCCCGTTGACGGCGCACTCCACCTGACGCGCGCCGGCGAGCAGCCCGGCGTAGGAGTTGGAAACGGCCATGCCCAGGTCGTCATGGCAGTGGACGGAGATCTCGACCTCGGCAAGCTCCGGGACCAGCTCGTAGAGGCGGCGGAAGTAGGCCCCGTATTCCTCCGGGGTCGTGTAGCCGACTGTGTCCGGGATGTTGATCACGTTGGCGCCCTCGGCGACCGCGATCGCGCAGACCTCAGCCGTGAACTCGATGTCGGCCCGGGTCGCGTCCATCGGCGAGAACTCGACGTCCTCGCAATAGGACTTCGCCAGCGCCACGGCGGCCTTCGCCTGACCCTTGACGTCCTCGCGCGTCGTCTGCAGCTGATGCTCGATGTGGATGTCCGATGTCGAGATGAACGTGTGGATCCGCGGCCGCTCGGAGTCCTTGATCGCGTTCCAGGCTGCGTCGATGTCCGCCTTGTGGGTGCGGGACAGCCCGCAGATCACGGGGCCCTCCACTCGATGGGCGATCGCCTCGACGGCCTCGAAGTCGCCGGGTGAGGTGATCGGGAAGCCGGCCTCGATCACGTCCACGCCCAGGCGGGCGAGCTGCTGCGCGATCTCGACCTTCTCCTGAGTGTTCAGCGAGATGCCCGGGGACTGCTCGCCATCCCGCAGCGTCGTATCGAAGATGTGGACCCGGTTCTCGTCCGAAACCGGACCGCCTACACCGCCTACGTCATTCATGACTACCTCCTTCTCCTGGGACTTCCGATGACCTGTTCCTGAGTTCGCGGCTCTCGCGCCGCCCAGCGCTATTCCCCCCGAAGGGGGAGGAGAAGGAGAAGCGCGAGGCTGTCGAGCCGGTGCGTCATCGAAGTCCGCGCAGAGTAGCGCAGGGGGAGTGAATCTCCAAGGTGGCGGCGTCGAGGTTGGGTCCGGCCCGCTCTTTAGCGTCCTATCCGATGCGCGCGGAGGGGATCGAGGCACGGGCCGTCGCAAAGGTCGTGCTCGTGGCGCTCTTCTGGATCGCGGTGGCGCTGCTGCTGGCGATCGCGCTGATGCATACGCGGACGACCCTGCAGTGGGTGGCGGCTGCGATCTTCCTGGCCCTCGCGCTCGACCCCGCCGTCAGCCTGATCCAACGCGCCTGGCCACGCGACGGACAGATGCCGCGGGTGCTCGCGATCCTGATCGTCTACCTGCTCGCCCTGGCGGCGCTGATCTTTCTGACCCTGCACGTCTTCCCCCCGATCGTCCATGACATCGAGGGGCTGGCCCACAAGCTCCCCGGATACGTCCACGACTTCGAGAACTGGGCGAACAACAATCAGCAGTTCCAGGAGCTGAACCAGAAGTACGGCATCACCCAGAAGCTGACCCAGGAGGCGAGCACTCTGCCCTCGCATCTGTCGAGCGGCGCGAGCACGATCG
Organism: Solirubrobacterales bacterium; assembly: GCA_036519915.1. Classification (GTDB taxonomy): domain Bacteria; phylum Actinomycetota; class Thermoleophilia; order Solirubrobacterales; family 70-9; genus DASUPK01. The sequence continues at coordinate 10,367 of DATDKQ010000352.1, forward strand.
GCTCGTTCACCGTCAGCCTCCTCGAGCACCTGCTGGCCGCGATCACCGTCATCACCCTGACCTTCTTCCTGCTGATGGACGGCCGGGGAATGGTCGAGAGGGGCACCGGCCGACTGCCCGCCATTCAGCGCGACCGTTCCCGCCGGATCGCCAACCAGGTGGCCGAGGTGGTCAAGGCCTACGTCAGCGTCAACCTGCTGCTCGCGATCGCCGCCGGCTTCCTCACCTGGGCGTTCCTCGAGGCGGAGGGATTCCACCTCGCCCTGCCGCTGGCGGTGCTGGTCGCCTTCCTCGACCTGATCCCGCTGATCGGCCTGACGATCGGCGGCTTCTCGGTCTTCATCGTGTTGCTGATCGACGGAGGGCCCGGCGACGCGATCGTCTGGCTGGCCATCTTCCTCATCTACCAGCAGCTTCAGGACCGGATCATCCAGCCGCTGCTCTATAAGGGCGGCGCGCTCAAGCTGAACCCGGCGGTGGCGATCGTCGCCGTGATCGTGGGGGCGAACCTGGCCGGGGTGCTGGGCGCACTTCTCGCCATTCCCACCGCGGCCTCGCTCGGTGTGGTGATCGACGAGCTGGTGTTCTCAGGTTCCGCCGGCGCGGCGCGGGCGGAGCCTGAGACGGCCAAGTAGCTCGCCGCGTCGCTTCCAGAAGGGCTGGCCGCGAGAGCCGGCAAAACGCTCCTCCGAGCGTTCCTTCTTGTCGTGGCGGTAGAAGAGCCGCGCCCAGACTGAATGGGGTTTCGCCAGCCGGAAGGCGCTCGCGATTCCGGCGACCGGCACCAGGATGCTCCAGATCGCCATTCCGAACTTCTCCTTCGCTGCATTGATGAGGGCGACGATGACGCCGATGAGGCCGATCGCTCCAACGATGGCCTGAATCTCGTCCGCGACCTGGGTCGTCAAGTCGATCCACGAGCGCAGACTGATGAGCAGCACCCCCGAGACGGCAGAGGCGATGATCACCGCGTCGATGGACTTCCGCCCATCCTTCTCCCAGTAGACGTCCTTGAGGTTGAGCCAGAGTGCGAACTCGTCCAGCGTGAGGCCGGTCCCGATGCCGAAGAACACGGCCACGACCTCCCGCCAGGGGCTTTCGGGCGCAATGGCGACCGCGATGTAGCCGCTGATCAGGATCAGGAGGATCCCCCAGACCAGGTGGTGGATGTGCGTGCCGCCGACCGACACGTTGCCCGGCCACCAGCTGACCTGGGCCCGGATCATGTGGGTGCTGGTGCGGATGAAGCCGAAGGTGAGCAGGAAGGCAACGAAGAAGAGAAAGTGCGGCTCACGCCCGGTGTCGACGATTCCGTGCTGATAGGCGCTGCCGATGCTTGCGGTTAGCACGGAGCCAAACCTATAGGCCGGCTTCGCCGTAAAACGGGTTGCTCCTCAGCTACGCCTCGGAGCACCCTCGCATCATTACTACGGAATTCCGCGAGCGGTCTCGCAGTTCTTCTGCGTATCGAGCCCGCCGGCGCCACGGCAGACGTCCCTGCCGCCTCCCCCGCTCAGCTTGTCCGGGCCGCCGCCACCACTCAGCCAGTCGTTCGCGGCGCCGCCGCTCAGATTGTCGGCGCCGGGCCCGCCGCTCTGGTGGTCCTGACCGCCGCCGCCCGCCATCGAGTCCGACCCCCCGTCACCCTCGAGCAGATCTGCGACGGCTCCACCGACCAGGCGGTCGCGGCCAGGTCCCCCTTCGAGCGGCCGGCCCTGGCCGTCGATCACGGCTCCGATCATCACCGGAAGCAAGGGGTCGGCATCGACGGTGTCGCTGCCGCGGCCGAGGTCCCCGACGATCGCCCCGATGTAGCCGGGCGCGCAACTCACCTCCTGCGCGGTCGACTCACCGGACTCGGCGTTGTCCAAGGCGCAGGCCGAGCCGCTGGTGTCGGGATCCCCCAGGCCCTCAGGCGCCGTCAACACCAGGCGCCCGGTGGGCCCGGTGAAGAGGCTGATCCGGTTGGCGATGCCGCGATAGTCGTTGAGGGTCAGCACGTTCATCGACGCGGCGGTGGTCGCGCCGCGGCCGTGGATCGTCGAGACCGAAGCGGTCACGCCCGGTCGGGCCGAGGCGGTCGCGGGGGCGATCGCAGCGACAGCGGCGAGCGCAGCGGCTGCGCAAAGTGTTCTCCTGTGTCCAAGCTTCATTCGCCTGCCATAACCCCGGTGAACCCCGTTAAGAGCGCCCTTCAGGGGACCAGCACGACCTTGCCGATGTTCCGCCGCTCCGCGATGAAGCGGTGGGCGTCCCCGGCGCGGTCGAAGGGAAACGCCTCGGCCACCACGGGCTCGAGCTCGCCCTGCTCGAGCTCCTCGATCAGCGGGCCGGTGATCCGCGTCACGTCGCCCTCCCGGTCCCACCAGTGGAGCATGTTGAGTCCGAAGACGCCCTTGTTCTCGCTCATCAGCTGCAGGCTCTTCCACCAGGGCAGCGTCGCGAAGGGCATCCGGGCCAGGCTGCCGAGCAGCTTGCGCAGGTCGCGGCCGGTGCCGGCGGACGCCTCGGACAGCCCGTACATGACCAGCCGCCCGCCCTGGCGCAGCAGGCGGTAGTCCTTGCGGAAGTTGGTCGGGCCGGTGGCGTCGATCGCGACGTCTACGCCCTGGCCATCGGTGAGCCTCCTCACCTCCTGCTCGAAGTCCTGGGTGCGGTAATCGATCGCGTGCTCGACGCCGAGCTCGCGGATGGCGTCGTGCTTGGAGGCGGAGGCGGTGCCGAAGACCTCGGCGCCGTGGTGGCGGGCGATCTGCACCGCGGCGGTGCCGACCCCGCCGGCCGCCGCGTGGATCAGGGCGCGTTCGCCCGGCTTGATCCCCGCCATCACGACCAGCGCGCAGTAGGCCGTGGCGTAGTTCACCGGCACTGCCGCGCCCTGCTCGAAGCTCAGTCGGTCGGGCAACGGCAGCACCTGGTCCGCCGGGACCGTGACGAGCTCGGCGTGGCCGCCGAAGCGGACCCCGGCGACGACCCGATCTCCCGGCTTCACCTCGTCCACCCCCTCGCCGACGGACTCGACCTCACCGGCGACTTCGTAGCCGAGGACGCAGGGAGGCTTCGGCGCGTCGGGATAGATGCCCACCCGCGCCATCGTGTCGGCGAAGTTGATGCCCGCCGCCTTGACGATGATCCGCACCTCGCCGGGACCCACCGACGGATCGGGCCTCTCCTGGACCTGGAGCACCTCCGGCCCTCCATGGCCGGTGACCACGACCGTCCTCATGTTCGGACCCTACAGCGAGACGGCTCGGCCGACGGAGAATCCGTCCTGCTCGAGGAGGCGCTCCACCGTCGACTGGTTGACCGGAGCGTCCGTGGTCAGCGCCATCACCGCCGTGTCGCGGCCGGGCTCCGCGCCGACCGCTGCCGAGACGATGTTGACCCCCTCCTCGCCGAAGATCGTCCCAACGCGGCCGATCATTCCCGGCTGGTCGGTGTATCGGAAGATTGTCAGGTGATCGGCGAAGGGCAGGTAGAAGTCCTCGCCCCAGACCCGCGCCAGGTAGGGGATATTGCGCGGGCCGACGCCGGTGCCCGCGACCTCGACGACCTCATCGCCGCCGTGCAGCCTCACCACCACGAGCTCCGTGAAGTCCTCCGAGGACGCGTCGCGCGTCTCGGTGAGCTCGATGCCGCGCTCCTCTGCCATGTGCGGGCCGTTCACCAGGTTGACCGGCTCCTCAGTGTGGCCGGTGAGGATCCCGACCAGGGTCGCGATCGCAAGGATGCGAGTGTCCTGGTCGGCGAGTCGGCCGCGGAACTCGACCTCCACTCGCTCGGGCGTGCCCTCGCCCAAGGCCTGGGCCAGGCGGCCGAGCTTCTCGCTCAGCGGCACGAACGGCGCCAGCTGCTCCATCACCTCAGGCCGGACCGCCGCGATGTTGACGGCCGTGGTCACGACGCCGCCGGTGAGCGCGGCGGTCACCTGCTCGGCCGTCACCACGCCGGCGCGGTCCTGAGCCTCCTCAGTGGACGCTCCGAGATGCGGAGTGACCACCACGTCCTCGCGCCGCAGGATCGGGTGCTCTGTGAAGGGCTCCTCCGGGAAGACGTCGAGTGCGGCCCCGGCCACCTTGCCCGATTCGAGACCCTCGGTGAGCGCGTCCAGATCGATCAGCTCTCCGCGGGCGCAGTTGACGATCCGGACCCCGTCGCGCATCTTCCCGATCGCCTCAGAGTCGATGAAGTTCACGGTCTCGGGCGTCTTCGGCAGGTGGAGCGAGATGAAGTCGGCTCGCGCGTAGAGCTCGTCCGGATCGTCGACCCCCTCCACCCCAAGCTCGCGGAAGCGGTCGGCGGTGACGAACTTGTCGTAGGCAATCACCGGCATCTCGAAGGCCTGGGCACGCGCGGCGACGAGCTGCCCGATGCGCCCGAAGCCGAGCACCCCGAGCGTCTTGCCGTAGAGCTCCGTGCCCTTGAATTTGCCGCGATCCCACTTCCCGGCGGCGAGCGACGCATGAGCCTGCGGAATATTGCGGCAGAGCGCGAGCATCAGCGCCATCGTGTGCTCCGCCGCGGCGATCGAGTTCGCCTCGGGGGCGTTGGCGACGACGATGCCTCGCTTGGTGGCCGCCGCGACATCGACGTTGTCCACGCCGGTTCCGGCCCGGCCGATCACCTTCAGCCTCTCGGCGCGCTCGATGAGGTCGGGCGTGAGCTTGGTGGCGGAGCGGATCAGGATGCCGTCGAACTCGCCGATTCGCTCCTCTAGCTCGGTGCCGTCCCACTCGAGCCCGAGCTCGACGTCGAAGCGCTCCCGCAACAGGTCGACCCCGGCGTCGGCGATCTTCTCCTTGACCAAGACCTTGGCCTTGTCGTTCATCGCCTCACGTCGTCGGCGTTTTCCAGCACCCAGTCGATGCAGGCGGTGAGCGCCTCCACGTCGGCCGGGTCCACCGCGGGGAACATGCCGATCCGCAGCTGGTTCCGGCCGAGCTTGCGGTAGGGCTCCGTGTCGACGATGCCGTTCGACCGCAGCGTGCCGGCGAGCGCAGCTGCGTCCACCGACTCTTCGAAGTCGATCGTTCCCACCACCAGCGAGCGCTTCGCCGGATCCCCGACGAAAGGGGTGGTCACCTCCGACCTCTCCGCCCAGCCGTAGAGGTGTTGCGACGAGGTGCGGCTGCGCGACACCCCGAAGTCCAGCCCACCCCCGTCGAGCAGCCACTCGATCTGGTCGGCGAGCAGGATCAACGTCCCCACCGCGGGCGTGTTGTAGGTCTGCTCCTTGCGCGAGTTCTCGAGAGCGAGGGAGAGGGAGAGGGACGCCGGCTGCCAGCGGCCATCGCTACCCGCCTCGAGCTGCTCGATCCGCTCGACCGCAGCCGGGCTGAGCAGCGCGAGCCAGAGGCCGCCGTCGGCGGCGAAGGCCTTCTGGGGCGCGAAGTAGTAGACGTCGGCCTGGCCGGCGTCGACCGGCAGTCCGCCGGCGCCCGAGGTCGCGTCGATCACGACGAGGCTCTCGCCGGCGCCGTCCGGTCGTTCCACGGGCACCATCACGCCGGTCGAGGTCTCGTTGTGTGCCCAGGCGAGCACGTCGGCCTCGGGATCGGCGACCGGCGCCGGGGCGTCGCCCGGCTCGGCTTCGATCACGATCGGATCTGCGAGAAACGGGGCGCCGGCCGTCGACTTGGCGAACTTCGAGGAGAACTCGCCGTAGGTCAGGTGCAGGGCCCGCTGGCGGACGAGCCATGCAGCGGCCGCGTCCCAGAAGGCGGTCGTGCCGCCGTTGCCGAGCGCGACCTCATAGCCGTCGGGGAGATCGAACAGATCGCCCAGCCCCGCGCGGGTACGCGCAACCAGGTCCCTGACGGGCTGCTGGCGGTGCGAGGTGCCCATCAGGTCGTTCTGGCTCGCCAGCTTGGCGAGGGCCTCGGGCCTCACCTTCGACGGCCCGCAGCCGAACCGGCCGTCGGCCGGCTTCAGCTCAGCGGGGATTTCAACCATGGTCTGCGTCATCGATCCGGAGCGAGCCGCAAGGCTAGCCGCCGCCCGAGACGGGCGTTATTCGGACAAGACGTGTACTGACCTCCGATGTGTGGGGTAGGGTGATCGCGCGTCCGCCGGGGTCGATCGACCGAGGGCGCAATCCCCTGCACCTCGACCCGGGAGAGAGCATGTACCCAATCAGCTATGAGGTGGAACCTGCCCTCGAAGGCCGGAACCGCCTCACAACGTTCTTCCGCTACTTCTATGTGCTCCTGCAGGTGATCTGGGCGAGCATCTATGGCTTCGTCGCCGAAATTGCCGCAGTGATCGCCTGGTTCGCGATTGTCTTCACCGGCCGCTATCCGGAAGGCCTTTACAACTTCAATGCGGGCTACGTCCGGCTGTCCAGCCGCGTGAATAGCTGCCTCTATCTGTTGACCGATGAATGGCCTCCGTTCGGCGGTGATGAGGTTCCGGAGTACCCGGTCCGCATCGGCATGGCACCACCGCTCGACCAGTACAGCCGGCTGAAGACGGGCTTCCGGCTCATCGTTGGGATCCCGGTCTACCTGCTTGCGATCGTGCAGTCGATCATCGTCGCCGTTTGCGCGCTGATCGGTTGGTTCGCGATTCTGTTCACGGGCAAGCTGTCGGAGGGTCTGTTCAATCCAATCAGAGGCGGCTTGGCCTACATCACACGCGCCACGGGCTACTTCTTGCTGCTCACCGAGGACTGGCCGCCGTTCTCATACGAGGAGGCCGGGGCCGCACCAGCCGGCCAGATCAGCAGCGAGGCCGCAACCCGCAGTCCCGAGAGTCCCGAGACCCCCCAGAGTCCCCAGGCCTAGCTCTGTACCCGGTCCGTTACGAGGCTGACTATGTGGAGAGGCGGAGCCGGTCGAAGACCGGCTTCCGCTTCATCCTCGCGATCCCGTGGTTCATCCTGGGAAGCGTCTACATCTTCGCCGCGTTCATCGTCGCGTTCCTCGCCTGGTTCGCGATCGTCTTCGCCGGTCGGTACCCGGAGGGCCTCTACAACTTCAACGCCGGCGTACTGCGTTTCACGGCGAGGACCTACGCGTACTTCTATCTGCAGACGGACGAGTGGCCGCCGTTCGGGTTCGAGGAGGCGCCGGACTATCCGATCCGCGCCGGGACCGATCCGCCGCTCGAGCACTACAACCGCTGGAAGACGGGCTTTCGCTTCATCCTCGGCTTCCCGGTCTATTTCATGCTCTATCTGATCGGCTCCGTCTGGCCTTTGGCGGCCGCGATCGCCTGGTTTCACATCGTCTTCACCGGCCGCAACTCAGCAGGCACCCACAACGTCCTCAGCTACGGGATCGCGTACCAGCTTCGCGCGACCGCGTACTTCCTGCTGATCACCGAGACGCTCCCGCCGATCTCGCAGCAGGAGCCGCTGACCAGCGCCTGAGCCGTGGCTCAGTCCTGCTCTCGCCACTCATACGGCAGGAACTTGCCGTTGAGGACGATCTCCACCCTGTCTCCCTTGTCGTCCGGCAGGCGCCGAACCGTGAATCCGAAGTTGATCGCGCTCATGATCCCGTCCCCGAACTCCTCATGGATCAGTTCCTTCAGCGCCGGGCCATAGACCTGAACGATCTCGTATAGGCGGTAGATGGTCGGGTCGGTCGGCACCGCTTCGTCCAGCCCACCTCGCATCGGCGACGCCGTCAGCTCCGGGATGGCATCTTCGTTCAGGCCCAGCGCCTCAGTGACGGCACGGGCCTGCGTCTCGTCGAGCGGGAACTGGCCCAGCAGGGCCGCCGTCGCCCACTCGACCGGTGCGGTCAGCAGCTCCGCCAACTCGGCCCAGCTCACCCCTCGCGAGTGCTTGGCCGCCAGGATCTCCTCGGTGAGCTGCGCGCGGGTCATCGCCGGCAACCTAACCGGCTAGTCGTCGATCCAGGGCATCATCGCGCGGAGGTCCTTGCCG
>DATDKQ010000353.1:0-8429 GCA_036519915.1 Solirubrobacterales bacterium
CCCTGGCCCTGCCGCCCCTTCTCCCGGTCTGGTCCCGCGGAACCCCCGGCCGAACGTCCCGGAGTACCCCTCTCAGCGAGCATTCCGGGACGTTCGCGATCCCCCTTGGGGTGATCGCCGCGGGCACGATCTACAACTACAGCTTCCCCGGCCTCGCCTGGCTGCTCGGCACCGCCGTGATCTGGATGCTGGTGATCGCGCTGCGGGAGCGGGACCGGGCGGGTTCCGTGCTCGCCAGCCTCCGCCTGAGGGAGCGGTTCCGCGGTGCACGGCCCGCGCTCCTGCTCGGCATCGGGATCCCGGTGATCGCTGCCCTGCCCGAGCTATTCCGCCTCGCGAGCTTCTCGAGCTTCAAGGCCTTCAACCCATCCGGCACCGGCCCGACTGTCGGGTTCGGCAACCTGCGCCAGCAGCTCAACCCGCTCGAGGCATTCGGGATCTGGCCCTCCGGCGAATTCCGGATCACCCCGGCCAACTCGACGACTCCCGAGATCGCCTTTTATCTCGGCGGCCTGCTCGCTCTGGCGGCCTTCGCCTGGGGACTGGCGCGGGCGCTCTCGCGGCGGGAGTCCGCACTGCCCTCGGCTCTGATCGCCTCGGCGCTCTGCTACCTGGCCGCGCTCGCCGTCGGCACTCCGTACACGCAGGCCAAGGCCCTGGCAATCGCCGCGCCGCTGGTCATGCTGATCACGCTCCGGGGACTGGTCTCGGCGGACGCGATCGAGGGCGAGGAGTCGGCGGTCCCCGAAGGCGGCGCGGGCCGGTGGCCGCCGCGCATGCTCCGGCCGTTCCTGCCGGTCGCCGTCCCGTTGCTCACGGTTGCCTTCGTGGCCGCGGCGGCGTTCTCGACCCTGTTGCCGCTCCGCCAGGCGGCGGTCGGACCGGACTACCACCTCCAGGAAATGCTCCAGATGCGTCCCATCGTGGATGGCCAGAACGTGCTCTTCCTCGGCCGGGACAACTTCGTGTCCTGGGAGCTGATCGGCTCGGAGGTCTTCGCGCCGATCACGAACCACTACGACGTCGAGGAGGTGCCCGCCCTCTACCGCGCCACCGACCTGAACGCCAAGTTCGACTGGGACAACGTGCCGCCGTCCGTGATGAACCGGTTCGACTGGGTGGTCACGACGAGTGCGGCCATGCAGAGCCAAGCCCCGGTCGGCTTCAGGCCGCGACTGCGAACCCACGACTTCGTCCTCTGGCACCGCGACCAGCCGGTCGGGCAGCGCCGCACCCTGTTCGAGCCGATCAACCCCGGCGCGCCGCTCGACTGCAGCGATCCGGGCGAGGCGAAGCTCAGGAAGATCGACGGTACGGCGACCGTCTTCACCGTGCAGCCGGTCGTAGGCCGGGTCTGGCGCCCGAGCCCGGAGTTGACGCAGACCAAGCCCGCCCAGCAGCGGCTCTACCTCACCCCCGGGCGCTGGGACATCTCGATCCAGTACGCGAGCACCCAGGCGCTGCGCGTCACCGGGAGCGGGGGGCCGCTGGCCACGCCCTTCGACGCCACCCTCCGCACTAACCTGCTCTTCCGCGGGCCCTCGCCGTACTACCCGGTCGGAACGCTCGAGGTGAAGCGCCCGGGAGAGGTCGTCTTCGACGTCAGCGTCGACGACCCGCCGCTCGTCGGCCGCCTCCTCGGCACCGACAGCAAGGCCTACCTGACCGGCATTGCGGCGACGCGGGCCGACCCGCCGCGCCAGCCGGTGGCTCTCAGCCGGGCCTGCGGCCGCTACGTGGACTGGTACGAGGTCGCGCCAGGCACCCCACCGAGCGCGCTCCAGGGCGTGCCGGCCCCGCATCCCCAGCCGGTGGAGGACGACTAGTCGTCACCTTCGGCACCTGCGGGGTGCGGAAGGTGACACCGAGCCGCGCATCACTACGATCGCCGCATGCCGCGTCTCTGGGCCATCAGCCTCGTGATCCTCGTCGCCTGCCTGCTCGCCTCGATGGTGATTGCCATCGTCAAGCTGAGCGGCGGATAGACTCCGCCCGCGTAACGCGAGGGCGCGCCACAGCGCGACCCGTTTCATGCCGGTCGAGGAGGATCGATGTTCGAGCGCATAGTGGTAGGAACCGATGGCTCGGAGACCGCCACCGAGGCGGTGAGAACCGCCGTGGAGCTCGCCAAGCTCTCCAACGCGAAGCTGGAGATCGTCAGCGCCTATCAGCCCGTCCCGCAATCACGCCTCAGGGATGAGGAGTCGGGTATCACCGGCGACATGTCCCACGCGATCAATCCGAGGGAGGACGTGCAGTTCGTGCTCGACAAGGCCGCGGGCGTGGCCAAGCAGGCGAACGTCGAGGTGGTCACCCACCCGCGCGAGGGGGATCCGGCCGATGCGATCCTCGACGTCGCCGAGGAGAACGACGCCGACCTCGTCCTGGTCGGGAACAAGGGCATGACCGGGGCGCGGCGCTTCCTGCTGGGCAGCGTGCCGAACAAGATCTCGCACCACGCGCCCTGCGACGTGTGGATCGTCAAGACCACGTAGGCAGCTGAAACCATGGGCCGTCCCTCGGTTGGGCTCGCCTTCTTGGCGGTCGCAGCGGCGTTCACTCTGGGGTTGGTGGCGGCTCACGCGCGAGCCTTCTCCTACGCGGTGCCCGTGCAGGCACGCTCCCCGTGGCCGGAGATGCGGCGGGACAGCCGGAACACCGGCGCCAGCCCGATCCGTGCGCGGTACGGCGGTGATCGACCCTGGTCGTTCGCGACAGCCAGGGGGATATTCAGCACACCGGTGATCGGCGGGAACGGGACGGTCTACGTCGGGTCGGCCGACCGCTACTTCTACGCACTTCGCCCTGACGGGCGCCTCCTCTGGCGATTCGGCACGGGCGGGATCATCGACTCCGCGGCGGTACTGGGAAGCCGGGTCAAGAAGCACCGGAGTGCCCCGATCACGTTCGGATCCGGCGATGAGCGGCTCTACCACCTGCGCACCACGCCGCACCTGCCGCGGAAGCGAAGGATCGTCTGGATCTTCGAGCCCACGCTGCCGCCCGCGGGCGGCCAGCAGGTGAGCTGGTGGGAGGGGAACCCGGCGATCGGTCCGGGCGGCACGTTCTACGTCGGCAACACCGGCGGCGCCGCGTACGCGATCAACCCGGATGGGACGCAGCGCTGGGCCACCCCCCGCGGCCAGTCGGTGTGGACGACGCCGGCCTTCGGGGAGGGGAGCGAGTCCGGCAACTCGTTCTGGGGCTCGGTGGACCTGTACGCGTTCTCGCTCGACCAGAACGGCCAGACCCGCTGGCAGACCTTCACCCCGGGCTACGTCACCTCCTCTCCGGCGCTCGGGTCCGACGGAACCGTCTACGTCGGTTCCTTCGACCATCGCCTCTACGCCCTCGACCCCGCCAACGGCCAGGTGCGCTGGTCCTTCCTGACCGATTCCCACATCTACAGCTCGCCCGCTCTGGGCTCGGGCCCGGGGGGCGAGACGTCCGCGATCTACATCGGATCGGCCGACGGCTCGGTCTACGCGCTCGACCCGAGCGGCCGGCTGCTCTGGCGGTACGACACCGGCGATCCGATCCGCTCCTCTCCCGTGGTGGGGCGAAAGCCGCGCGGTGGCGGCCAGATCGTCTACGTCGGCTCATCCAACGGGAAGCTCTACGCGCTCGACGCCTCCACCGGCAAGCGCAGGTGGTCGTTCGACACCACCCCGCGCAACCCCGCGCTTCGGGATCGCAACGATCTGAACGGCTCGCCGGCGCTGGGCAGGCGCGGGGTCTACATCGGCGGTGAGCACGGACGGGTCTGGTTCGTCCCCTACGACTACTGCTTGCACCACCGGAGCTCGCGCTGCGATCGCAAGCCTGGGCAGGACTACGGCAAGAACGTGGACCGGATGTTCTTCGTGACGCCCGGGGGGACCACGGTTTCCGCGCGAGCGGGACTGAAGATTCCCCCGGCAACCGTCCTGGCCACCCGCCTGCTCGTCCGCAGGGCTGGTCTCACCGAGGACGCCGCGCTTCAACCCCCCGGAACCCCCGAGGGCCTCGTCAGCACGAAGCCCCGCTTCGCGTTCACGACCCAGCTCTCCGGGGACGGCCACTACCTCTTCATCCGGCCCACGGGCCTGCTCCGTCCCAACACCCGCTATCGGGTTCGCGTCCAGGGAGACTGGCGGGTGGGATCAGCGCCGGTCACGGACGCCGGCACCGTCGATACGACGCTTGGCTTCCAGACGTCGCGGTCAAGAGGAAAGCTGCCGCTTCAAACCGGCAGGAAGGGGGTGAGCGCCTTCACGATCAGCCGCCTCGCGATCCCGCTCCCGCCGCTGCTGCCCAGCGTGAACCAGATCGGCTTCGACAGCTACGACATGATCGCCGGGACGATCGCCAAATCGAGGCCGAAGCGCGGCGACGGACGTCTGCTGCTCTGGGTGATCGGCGGTCGCCGCGACCGCCAAGGTCTCCTGCGGCCGGATCCGAACGGCAATTTCCAGTTCCCGCTCTCCGGGGCCTACCGCCGCGACACGCTCGAGCTGGCTTCGCACGAGCTGAGCCTGCAATTCAGCTTCGGGTCGGTTCCGCTCCGGCTCTTCGACCTCCGGGGCAAGCTGGCCCCGGACCTGGCAATGCGGCCCGGCGCGGGCATCTACTCGGAGACGACCTGCGCCGACGTTCCCAACTACAGCGCCCAGCTGCGAATCGCGGGCGTCTGCAACGCACAGGACACCCTCGCCGCTAGCGGCACGCTCCTCACCGGCGCCTATGGGAGCCACGCGGCCAATCGCCGGCCGGCCGGCGCACGGCTCGCGTCGCTGCAGCTGGCGCGACCAGGGCCGAACTCCCAAGGGACCGTGACCGCCACCCTGGCGCTGGCCCGGGGTCAGCGCTACCCGGCAAGCAAGCACGTCAGCTCGATCCTGCTCACCGGTCCGGGCGGCGAGGTCGTGCCGCTCGACTACCGCAACGCCACCAAGCCCTTGACCGACCCGAAGGGGAATGTGCGCGCGATCCAGCTCACGATCCCGGCCGGCACCCAGCTGCCGAGTCCGGTCCGGGCGTACGCGATCCTCGATGTGTTCCCGCTGGGCTCGCGCGTCCTGCCGTAGTCAGTAGCTAGCAGCCGGGAGCGCGCGCCCTGACCGCCGCAGCCGCGTCGACCAGCCCGGCGCCGAACAGGCGCGCGTCGTAGGGCTGGCCGAGCTGAGAATCGCTGTGGCGGGCTGTCGCCTCGAGCTGGCACTCGACCGCCGTCGGCGAGCTGCCGACGAGGTGGCTTCCGATCACCAGCGCGGCGACGCCCGAGACGTGGGCGGCGGCCATCGAGGTGCCCTCGTAGCCGCCGGGATAGCCGAAGGTGGCAAAGCCGCTGCCGATCAGGGTGAGCTGGAAGATCGGTGCGCCGCGGCTGAACAGGGCGTCGTCGGTCCCGCAGCTGGCGAGCAGTGGGAAGCCGCCGCCGGGCGCCACCAGGTCCAGGCCTGCCCCGGTGCGGGAGTCGCTCGCCAGGCAGGCGTCCTTCGTGGTCCGCCCGACGCCGATCACGTGCGGGGCTCCGGCTGGGTAGGCGACGGGCTCGCCGTTCTCATTTCCGGCCGCGGCGACCACCAGGGACCCCTTCTTGAAGGCGAACTTGACCGCCGAGCAGATCCCCTTGATCTTCCCGCAGCTGTTCACGCCCAGCGAGAACTCGAAGCTCATGTTGATCACCTGGGCCTTGTGGTTCGCGGCCCACCGGATCCCCTTGGCGATGTTGCGCGCCGTGCCGAAGCCCTCGGAGTCGAGCACCCGGACCGGGATGATCTTCGCCCGGGAGGCCAGGCCGGTGAGGCCGAAGTGGTTGCCGGTCTGCTCCGCGATCGTGCCGGTGACGTGGGTGCCGTGGCCGTCCTCATCGAGCGGCATCCGGTCCTTGTCGACGAAGTCGTAGCCGGGCAGGAACTGCTTCCGGGAGAAGTCCGGGCTGCGGCGGAACTTGGGCTTCCTGGTCATGTAGGCGACGCCCGTGTCGAGCACGGCGACCCTCGCTCCCTTGCCGGCGGGGAGGCCCCGCTGCTTGAGGAGCTCCCAGGCCTCCGGAGCGTTCAGCCCGCCTCGCTCCTGGAACTGGAGCGGGGTGGGGGACTCGCCGCACAGCGATCCGCAGGGCAGGAAGTTCCACTGAGTCCGCTCCCAGCCGCCGGGAACGCCGGCGGGGCCCGGATCATCGGGGATGCTCGAGGCGTGCGCCACGTAGTTCGGGACGGCGTAGGCGACCGCCGGATTGGTGTCGAGGGCCCGCTGGGCGGTGGAGACGTTGACTCCCGCGGGCACCTTGAGGACCTGCTCCGTGCCGCCGTCGAATCGGACGAGCAGCTGCCCGGGGACGAAGCCCGGAGCCGCCGGTGTCTCGGCTGCGTCGGCCGTGCCGCCGGCAGCGACGAGCGCGGCGACGGCGATGGCGATTGTTCCGGCGAGCTTACGCATGGGACCCGAGAACACCGGCTAGGGCGAAAAGTTCCTGGTGGCGAGCGACTTCCGTCGGCTCCATACTGGCGAAGAGATGTCTCGGCCGGAGTTCAGCGAGACCGATGAGCGGCACATGCGGATGGCGCTTCGGCTCGCGGAGGATGCGGCCCGCAAGGGCGACGTGCCCATCGGCGCGGTCGTGGCGCGGGGCGACGAGGTCCTGGGCTCAGCCGGCAACGAGCGCGAGCTGCGGGGGGACCCGACCGCGCACGCGGAGGTGCTCGCCCTGCGCCAGGCATCCGAGCGACTCGGCGGCTGGCGGCTGCTCGAGACGACGATCTACGTGACACTCGAGCCCTGCCCGATGTGCGCGGGAGCGATCACCCTGGCGCGTGTCCCACGGCTGGTGTACGGCGCCGCCGATCCCAAGGGCGGAGCGGTCGGCAGCGTGATCGACCTCTTCGACGCGCCGGTCGTGAACCACCGCCCGGCGGTGGACGCGGGCCTGCTCGCCGATCAATCCGCCGACCTGCTCGAGACCTTCTTCTCGGCGCGCCGCTAGCCCGAGGTCATCGCCCGCGCGGCCTCCGTGAGCGCCTCGGAGTGCCGGACCGGGTACCGGGGTTTCTCACCCGGGCTTCGCAGTGCGTCCGGGAGCGATTCGATGCTGCGCCTGGTCCGCTCCCGCAGCTCCTCCAGGGCCTCGGTGTGGACGATCTCGCCGTTCCTCATGGCCGGTACGAGCAGCGGCTCGCCGTCGAGCCGCTCGTCCGCGATTCCGACGACGTCCTCGACCATCGTGCCCTCATCGAAGCGCCTGAACACCTGCTTGGCGTCCGGCAGCGTCGCCTTCCCCTCGGAGTGCTTCGCCACCCCGCGCCAGGCCTCGCCTCGCAGCTCGGCAACGAGCTTGTACACGCCGTTCACGACCGGAGAGTCCCGGCTGGTCCCCAGCTCGGTGCCGACGCCCCAGAGGTCGATGGGTGTCCCGGCCCGGCAGAGCTCGCCGATCCGGTGCTCCTCCAGGTCCCCGGAGGCGACGATCACCGCCTCGGTGAACCCAGCCTCGTCGAGCAGGCGCCGCGCCTTGCGGGCGAGACCGGCCAGGTCTCCGGAGTCGATCCGGATCCCGGTCAGCGGGATCTCGGTGCGGCGTGAAGCCTGGATCGCCCGGCGGACCCCCTCGAGAGTGTCGTAGGTGTCGACGAGGAGCAGCGCGTTCTCTGGGTTCCCCCGCATGAACGCCTCGAAGGCCTCCTCCTCGCTCTCGAAGCTGAGCACGTAGGAGTGCGCCATCGTGCCCACCGGCATCAGGCCGTAGCGCATCGCGGCCGCCACGTTCGAGGTCCCGCCGAATCCGGCGACCGCGGATGCCCGGGCGACCTTCATCGCCGCGTCGACCCCGTGGTCCCTCCTCGGCGAGAAGTCGATCACGGACTCTCCCTTGCCGTGGGCGGCGAGCACGATCCGGGCCGCCTTGGTGGCGATCATTGTCTGAAAGTTGATCTGGTTGAGCAGCAGGGTCTCGAGGAGCTGGGCGTCGATCAGCGGTGCCGTCACCCGAACCAGCGGTTCGTCCGGGAACGCGATCGTCCCCTCCGGCATCGCCTCTATGTCGCCGCGAAACCGAAAGTCCCCCAGGTAGGCCAGGAACTCCTCGGAAAGGCCGAGCGTCGACAGGTACTCGAGCTCCGCCTCCGCGAAGCGCATCTCGGACACCAGGCGGAGCGTCGGGCCGAGTCCGCAGACAACGAGCCAGTCGCGGTGCGGCGGCAGGCTGCGGACGAACAGCTCGAACACCGAAGGCTCGTTCCGCGCCAGACGGTGGTAGCTCGCTGCCATCGTGATCTCGTACCGGTCGATCAGCAGCGAAGTCTCGGCCGGCGTCAGCAGCCCGGGGTCGTTCGGATCCGCCACGGCCGAAGCCTATGCGGGTGGGCAGGTCAGCCGGTGAGCCAGCGAACCGGGTTCTCGACCATCATCGTCCGCTCCTGCTCCTCGGTCATGCCCCATTCGCGGAGCTC
>DATDKQ010000354.1:0-5020 GCA_036519915.1 Solirubrobacterales bacterium
GCAGCGCCCAGAACTCCTGCGGCTTCGGACCCCTTCCCATGTTCTTGATCCGCTCGCTGATCCGCTCCGTCAGCAGCTGGTAGCCGGCCTGGTCCCCCCCGATCTCGTAGCGCTTGCTGAGGTCGTTGACCTCGATTGCGACGTTGCCGGCCATCAGATAACGTCGGCGAAGAACTGCTCGGCTCGCCTGAAGTAGAGGATCGACCCGACGAGCAGCACCGAGGCGCTGCCGATCGAGATCAGCACCTTCGCGAAGCTCGGCGCGGGCTGGTCGAGCAGCGCCCAGCGCGTGCCATCGAGGACCGTGGCCATCGGGTTGAGGTAGTAGAGGTAGGACCAGATCTCTCCCGACGTCTGGCCCACCGTCGCGCCGCTGTAGAGGACAGGGCTCGCGAAGAACAGGATCTGGACGAGCATCGGGACGAGCACCTGGACGTCACGGTACTTGACGTTGAGCGCCGAGAGCAGGCTCGCGAGCGCGAAGGCCGTGACGACTCCGAGCAGCAGGAAAGCAGGAACCAGCCAGACCATCGAGGAGATGGACACGCCGTACGCGAGGGTGACGACGACGACCACCACCAGAGCGATCGCCAGGTCGAGGATCAGGCCGAGCGCCTTCGAGATCGGCAGGGCGAGCCGCGGGAAGTAGACCTTGGAGATCAAATCGGAGTCGAGGACCAGGCTGCTCGAACCCGCGGTGATGGCCTGCGCGGTGAACTGCCACGGGACGATGCCGGCGACGGCGAAGACGGGGTAGGGGATCCCGCCGGGCACCTTCACCTTGAGCACGAGCCCGAAGAAGAGGGCGAAGACGAAGGCGAAGACGAGCGGCTGCAGGATCGCCCAGCTGATCCCGAAGAAGCTCTGCTTGTAGCGGATCTGGAGCTCGCGCTTGGTGAGGAAGTAGATGAGCTCGCGGTGAGCCCAGAGCTCGCCCAGGCGCAGCCCGCTCCACCGCCTGGGCGGAGAGATGACGAGCTCCGGGTATTGCACGGCCTGCGCCGGCGTCTGCGCGGTCGACATCGGCCTAAAGCTAGCGTCATGGCTAGTTTGCGTGCCATGTCCGATGCACCCACCGTCGGCGTGGTGATCACGACCTACAACCGGGGCCTCGAGTACCTGCCGGCCCTGCTGCGCTCACTAGAGGAGCAGACCTACGACGATCACGCGATCACGATCGTCGCCGACGGCGGCGATGCGGCGGTCCTGGGATACCTCGAACGGGAATGGCCGGCGGTGGCGCTCGTCTCCACGCCGCAGCCGCGCGGCTACGCCGGCGCCGCCGCACTCGGCGTCCGCTCCAGCCGCGGCCGGTACATCGCGATGCTGAACGACGACGTCGAGCTTGAGCCCCGGTGGCTCGAGTTGCTGGTCGACGAGCTCGAGGCCGATCCGTGGCTCGGGTTCGTGACCGGCAAGACGCTGCTGTACCACGATCGCGAGTTGATCAACGAGACCAAGCAGGACCTCTACACCTGCGGGAGGTTCGTGCCATGCGGCCTGCTCGAGCGCGATGAGGGGCAGTGGGACCAGCGCCTGCCGGCCGCCATCGTCTCCGCATCGACCGCCGTCTACCGCCGGGAGGCGGTGGAGGCGGCCGGTGGCTTCGACGAGGACTACCTCATGTACTGCGAGGACGCCGACCTCTCCCTGCGCATGGTCCTGCTCGGCTACCGGGGGCTATATGTGCCTGAGGCGGGCGCCTACCACGCCTGGGCCGCCTCGACCGGCCGCGGCTCACGGGACGCGCGCTTCTACAGTGTCCGCAACACCCTGACCACGCTGCTCAAGGACATGCCGCTCTCGGTCCTGCTCACCAGCCTGCCGAAGATCCTCCTCTATCAGAGCCACAACCTGGCGGTCGCCAGCGGCGCCGGCGACCGGGGCAGCGTGATCCGTGCCTGGGCGTCCTTCCTGCTGAGGGTGCCCTCGACTCTGCGGAAGCGCCGCGAGATAATGCAAGTTAGAGCGATCCGGAGCCGGGACTTCAAGGCGATGCTGCTGACCGCATATCCGGTGCCGACGGGCCTCGCCCCGCGACAGCTCTCGGAGTGGTTTCGCCACCGCGTCGGGCGCCTGCTGCGCTTCGGCGGTGACCTGCTCGAGTACGTGCCGGAGCCGATTCGCCCCAGGATCCGCGGCCGCGACAGGCAGACGTGACTCCAGAGGCTCAGCTCGAGACGCCGGTCGCGCTCGTCCTCTTCAGGCGGCCCGACCGCACCCGGCGCGTGTTCGAGGCGATCCGGCGGGTGCGGCCGAAGCGTCTCTTCCTGATCGCCGACGGCCCCCGCTCTGGAGACCCCGAGGAGGCTCGGGGATGCGAGGCGGCGAGGGCGGCGATCGAGGACGTCGACTGGCGCTGCGAGGTGACGCGCGACTTCGCCGCCGAAAACATCGGCCTCAAGCACCGGCTTCCGTCCGGGCTCGACGGGGTGTTCCGCGAGGTGGATCGGGCGATCGTGCTCGAGGATGACTGCCTCCCGGACCAAACCTTCTTCCGCTTCTGCGACGAGCTGCTCCGGCGGTACGCCGACGACGAGCGCGTCATGCACGTCGCCGGCAGCCAGCTTCTGCGAGACCCGCCGGCCTGGAGAGCGAGCTACCACTTCTCACGTTACGTCCATATCTGGGGCTGGGCGACGTGGCGGCGTGCATGGCGGCACTTTGACGTCGAGCTACCTGAGTGGCACGGCCTCGACCGAGGCGGGCGAGAGGCGCGGCTGAGCTCGATGTTCGCCGAGGAGTCGGAGCGCCGCTACTGGCGCTACGTCTGGGACCGGAGCCCTGAGATCGAGACCTGGAGCGCCCAGTGGTCCTATGCCCTGCTCGCCGGCGAGGGACTCGCGGCGAACGCGAATCGCAACCTAGTCTCCAACATCGGCTTCGGCACCGACGCCACCAACGCGGTCGAGGATCCACTCGGCATCGCGGCGCGCCCCTTGGCGGGGATGAGGTTCCCGCTCGAGCATCCCGACTCGGTCGAGCGGGACGCCACCGCCGACGCGGCGGCGTCAATCACCTTCTTCCGCCGGGACGAGCCCGGACCCGAAGCGGAGCCGCTCGGCCGCCGCGCGCGGGCCGCGATCCTGCGGGCGGGAGGGCGGGCCCTCGACTTCGTCCCCGCGCCGATCAGGCCGCGGATCCGCCACCGCGACCGCACGCCGCCGAGCCCCGGGGCGAGCTAGGAGCCGCTCTCGAGCGCCTCGAGATCGGCGCGGACCATCAACTCCACGACCTCCTCGAAGGAAGTCCGCGGCTCCCAGCCGAGCTCTCGCCTGGCCTTTGAGGCGTCGGCGACGAGCTCCTCGATGTCCGCCGGCCGGGCGAGGGCAGGATCGACCCTGACGTGGTCATCGGCATTCAGGCCGACGCAGGCGAAGGCGACCTCCACCAGGTCCCGGACCGAGTGGGAGACGCCGGTCCCGATCACGTAGTCGCCTGCGTCCGCCTGCTGGAGCATCAGCCACATCGCCTCGACGTACTCCTTGGCGTAGCCCCAGTCGCGGCGAACCTCGAGGTCGCCGAGGATCAGCTCGTCAGCCAGGCCGAGCTTGATCTCGGCCACCCCGCGGCTGATTCGCCGGGTGACGAACGACTGGCCGCGCCGAGGAGACTCGTGGTTGAAGAGGATCCCGGAGCTGGCGTGCAGCCCGAAGCTCTCGCGGTAGTTGACGGTGATGAAGTGG
Organism: Solirubrobacterales bacterium; assembly: GCA_036519915.1. Classification (GTDB taxonomy): domain Bacteria; phylum Actinomycetota; class Thermoleophilia; order Solirubrobacterales; family 70-9; genus DASUPK01. The sequence goes on from DATDKQ010000354.1 coordinate 3,687, forward strand.
CCGTAGGCCTTGGCCACCCCGTACGGGCTGCGTGGGTAGAACGGCGTCGCCTCGCTCTGTGGTTTTTCGCGAGCGCGGCCGAACATCTCGGAGGAAGAGGCCTGATAGAAGCGGGCCTCGGGACAGACCTGCCGGATCCCCTCGATCAGGCGCGTAACTCCGACCGCGGTGTACTCCGCCGTCGCCACCGCGAGCCGCCAGGACTCTGCGACCGATGACATGGCCGCCAGGTTGTAGACCTCGTCCGGCGAGCTCCTGCGCAGCACGCCGACCAGGGAGTGCTCGTCGAGGAGGTCGCCGGGGTGCAGGGTGATCCGATCGATGACTCCGTCGAGCCGCTCGAAGCGCCCGTCGGCAGACCCGTGGAGGAGCCCGTGGACCTCATAGCCCTTCTCGAGTAGAAGCTCGGCCAGATAGGAGCCGTCCTGCCCGGTGATGCCGGTGACCAGGGCACGCTTCACGGCGCCGGCACCTCGATCCGATCGAGGGGCATCTCGAGCGCCCGCTCATAGCCCTGCAGCGTCCGTCGCGCGACGCGCTCCCACGTGTAGAGCTCGACACGCCGGCGCGAACGCTCCCGCAGGACCTCCAGTTCCCCGGGTGTCTCGAGCACCTCGCGAATGCACCGGGCGATGTCGGCGGGATCGCTCGGGTCGAAGGTGGCCTCGAGATCGCCGAGCAGCTCGGGGATCGCCGAGGTGTCGCTGGCGGCGACCGGCGCCCCGCAGGTCATCGCCTCCAGGATCGGCAGGCCGGCGCCCTCGTAGAGCGAGGGGAAGACGAAGAGCTCGCAGCTGCGGTACAGCGCCGCCAGGTCGCGGTCGGAGACGAAGCCGGTGAGCACCAGGTTCCGGGATTCGATGCCGAGGCGCCGGGCGAAGATCCGCAGGTTGAAGCGGAGGTGGTGCGCGAGGTTGCACGCGATGACGAGCTGGTGGGCGTCGCGCATGAGTGCCGGCAGCTCGGCGTACGCGCGGATCGTGCCCTCGAGGTTCTTCCGGTAGTCCACTCCCCCGACGTAGAGCAGGAAGCCGGGTCGCACCTTCGGCAGCGCCGAACGCAGGATCGGGTCGGCCTGATCGCGAGTCCTGACCAGCGAGGAGAAGCGGTCGGAGACTCCCGAGTCGATCACGGTGATCCGCTCCTCGGGGATGTTGAGTCGCTCCATCGCGTCGTCTGCGGTCCGCTGCGAAATGGTGAGGATCTGGTGGGCTGAGCCCAGGAGCCCGAGGCGGGCGATCCAGGCGGTCGCCATGTAGCCCCAGTCGGCGTTGTACCGCTCCCGCATGATCAGCGGAATCAGGTCATAGAGGGTCACCACCAGCCGGGTGTCG
>DATDKQ010000355.1:0-9044 GCA_036519915.1 Solirubrobacterales bacterium
CCCGATCGTAGAAGGCGTCGATCAGCCCCTCGAACGCTTGACGGCCTCCTGCCCACTCATAAAGCGTCGGTGGATCGCCCGATTCGGCCATGCCATGAAGCTATCGAGCCGGAGCGGCGGGCTAGCGCTGTTGCCCAAAGATGCGCAGCAGGAAGAGGAAGAGGTTGATGAAGTCGAGGTAGAGGGAGAGCGCGCCCAGGATCGCCGCGCGCCCCTCGGCCTCGCCCGTGAGCCCCTGCTGGCCGATCTGCTTGAGCTTCTGCATGTCGTACGCGGTGAGCGCGGCGAAGATCAGGACGCCTGCGTACGTGGTGATCCAGTAGAGCGTGCTGTTCGCCCAGAAGATGTTCACGACCGTCGCCAGGATCAGCCCGATCAGGGCCATGAAGGCGATCGAGCCGACCTTGGAGAGGTCGATGTCGGTGACCGCCCCCCAGACCGCGAGCGCGCCGAACATCCCGGCCGTGATCAGGAACGTCGTGAAGATCGACTGGGTCGTGTAGAGCTCGAAGATGAACGCGAAGGTGATCCCGACCGTCGCCGAGTAGATCAGGAAGAGGACGGTCGCCAGTCCGACCGAGATCCGGTTGATCAGGAAGCTGATCCCGAAGACGATCCCGAGCTGGACGACGATCACGCCGATGATGATTCCCGGCGACTCCGTGATGTCGGTCAGGAGCTGATCGCTGGAACCGATCGCGGCCGCGACCCCGCCGGTGATCGCGAGGCCGACGAACATCCAGAGGAAAACCCGCTGCAGGAACCCGGAATCCTCACGAGCTACCGCGACCGGCGGCTGGGCTGCGTACTCCATCGGCGCCGAAGCTTAAGCGGGTGTGGAGACGCCATTGCGCTTTCGCCGGCTCGAGCGAGCCGAGCTGCTCGGCCTCGAGGTCCCGGTCGCCAAGACCGGGCTCAGCCGCCTGCTCGGTTTGGCGTGGATCTCCCGTGAACGCGCTGGGGTGGGCCTGCTGATCCTCGGCTGCCGCAGCGTTCACACGTTCGGGATGCGCTTTGACCTCGACCTGCTCTTCCTCGACGGCGAGGGCCGTGTGCTCGAGATCCGCCGCAGCGTCCCCGCCCGGAGGATGGTCCGCTGCCCGGCCGCGGATTCGGTGCTGGAGCTGCCCTCGCCATAGAGCGGGGGAGAGTGCGGACGGCCTCGTGCTTATAGGGGCGTGCTGCCCAAGGTCGAAGAGCTGGCGACGGTGGTGGTCTGTGAGGACGACGACCCCACGCGGGAGCTGCTCTGCGATCACCTGACCGCGGATCGCTACCGGGCGCTGCCGGCGCCGAGTGCCTCCGATGCGCTCCGGCTCTGCGGCTACAACCACCCCGACCTGATGCTGCTCGACCTGGGGCTGCCGGACGCCTCCGGGATCGACGTGCTGAGGGAGATACGCGGGTCCGGGGAGCGATTCGACCCGGAGCTGCCCGTGGTCGTCCTCTCGGGTCGTACGAGCGAGGCCGACCGGCTGCGTGGTTTCGAGGCCGGCGCCGACGACTACCTTCCGAAGCCGTTCCATCTTCCCGAGCTGCTCGCCCGGGTGGCGGCGGTGCTGCGGCGGCGGAATGGGCGCCGCCGCGGGCCGATCCGGGTCGGCGACCTGACCGTCGACCCCCTGACGCGCCGGGTCGAGGTGGACGGCCGCGACGTGCAGCTCGCGAACAAGGAGTTTGCGCTGCTCAGGGCATTGGCGGCGGAGCCACATCGGGTCTTCACCAAGGACGAGCTGCTGCGCGACGTCTGGGGATTCAGGGCGAAGGGCCGGACGCGGACACTGGACTCTCACGCGAGCCGGTTGCGCCGCAAGCTCGATCCCGAGGGATCGCGCTACGTCTGCAACTGCTGGGGCGTCGGCTACAGGCTGCTGGAGGGCTGAGGTGATCACACCGGGCCACAAGCGCGCGCTGAACCGCGCCCTGCACGAGCTCCGGCGGCCACTCCAGACCCTGCTTCTCCTGGAGGATGGAAGCGGCCGGCCCGCGGCAGCCCCGCCGCGCGCCAGCCGGCGGGGCCTGCTCGAGCTGGTGACCTCCGCGTTGCAGGACCTCGATGGAGTTCTGAACGGGGGTTCGTCCTCGCGGCCCTTCCGCCGTTTCTCCTGCCGGGAATCCGTGATGGCCAGCCTGGAGCGCTGGCGACCGCGAGCGGCCCGCGCCGGTGGAATCCGGGTCTACTGGGATGCCGGCCCGGCGATCATCGAGGGCGACGCCGCTCGCCTGGCGCAGGCCCTTGACAACCTGATCTCGAATGCGCTCGAGCATGGCGGGCCGCCAATCGTGGTCACCGGCGCGCGGGTCGCCGGCCGGATCAGGATCACGATCGCGAATGGCATCCGCCCAGACCGGGCGCCACGGCGCCCCGACCCACGGCGCGGTCATGGGAGGGAGGTGGTCTCCGACGTTGCCGGCGCCCATGGCGGGCGCTTCGCCCTCTGCCAGGCGGGCGGCGGTTGTGTCGCGGCGCTCGAGCTTCCGCTGGCGGAGCCGGGTTACGCCCGGGCGGCGTGAGCCGCCGCGCTCGCGCGCTCGCCTTCCTGATCGCGGCCGTGATCTGCGCGGTGCTCGCCGCCACCATCGCGAGCCGCTACCGCTCCCGCCTCGACGCCCGCTATGGGCCACTCCGCCCGGTCGTCGTGGCGACGTCGGAGCTGATGGCGGGAGAGCCGATCGGCACCGAACAGGCGAAGGCGGGGCTCGCCGTGCGCCGCGTCCCGGCGAGCTTTGTTCCGCCCGGGGCGCTGACGCGGCGAGCCGATGCCCTCGGACGCGCTCCCGCGGCCACGATTCCGGTGGGGTCGTATGTTCTGGGCGAGCAGCTGGCGATCCCTCACGCCAAGAAACCGGCGCCGCCGGGTGTCGGGGCGGGGCTTCGCCCGGTGCAGGTCGCGGTGGCCGGTGCGGAGGCCCTCACGGTGGGGGGCGCCGCCCCCGAGGGGGGCCAGGTCGATGTGGTGGTCTCGCGGCAGGCTGGGCTTGGGCGCTCTGCCAGCGCCCACATCGCCGCCAGCGGCGTGAAGCTGATGGCGCTGGCGGCCCCGGCCGGGCCGGGGGAGCCCTGGAACGCGACGCTGGCGGTCACCGAGCAGCAGGCGCTCGCTCTGATCGCGCAACAGAGCGCGGGCCGCGAGATCCGCCTGCTGCCCAGAACCTAGAGGTCAGCCGACCGTCGGCTTGCCCAGCCGGATCGTGTTGCCCGAGGGGTCCCGGAACTCGGAGTCGATCCCGTACGGCCGCTCGGATGGGGCCTCGGTGAATTCCACGCCCCGCCCCTTGAGCTCCTCGTAGGCGGCCTGGACGTCGTCGGTGTTCAGGAAGACGGACCCCGAGAAACCCTTGGCCATCAGGTCCTCGACCTGCTTTCTGGTGTCGTCGTCCATCACAGGCGGGCCGGGGATCGCGAGCAACGCGATCGAGAAATCGTCCTGGCTGGGGGCTCCCACCGCCAGCCAGCGGAAGTCGCCGAGCTCCGGCATCGAGATGTCGGCCCGCACCTCAAAGCCGACCTTATTGGTCCAGAAGTCAAGCGCCTCCTCCTGGTCGTGTACCCAGAGCTGCGCGTTCGCCACCCTGATCGTCGCCATGTCGTCTCCTTCGTTCGAATTGGTCTGCGGGGCCAACCTAATCGCGGGTCACCCAGTTGTCTTCTTGAAACGTGCTGTCTGGGGTCGCAGGTAGGTCCGCAGCACGCAGCTGGGGACACGTGCTGCCAGCGCCGCGGAAGGCTGGCTCGCCCGGAACTCCGTCGGCGTCTGCTCGAAAGCGCGCCCGAAGCTGGTGGTGAACGAGCCGACGCTCTGCAGGCCGACGGAGACGCAGATCTCCCCGACCGTCCAATCCGTCATCCGCAGCAGGGTCGCCGCCCGCTCGAGCCGCCTGGTCAGGAGGTAATGGTGCGGCGATTCGCCGAAGGTCCGGCGGAACTCGCGGCTGAAATGGGCCTTGGAGAGGCCCGCGGCGCCGGCCATGTCGGCGACCTCGATCGGCTCCGAGTAGCGGGCGTCGGCGAGGTCCTTGGCTCGGAGCAGATGGCGCGCTGGGGGGGCAAATGCCATTTCGCCCTCTAAGACCCCGCGAGCCCCGCTAACTAATCGCCGACCGGAACGCCTGCTCGGCATCGTCGCCCCGCACCGCGAAGACGATCTGCTCGATTCCGCTGTCTCCATCGAGGTGACGGCGCACCTCCTCCACCTCGATCCGGGCCGCCTCGTCGATGGGAAAGCCGCCGACGCCCGTGCCGAAGGCGACCAGCGCCAGTGTCTTCGCGCCAAGCTCGTCCGCCTTCGCGAGCGTGCTCGCCGTCGCTCTGCGGATGATCTCCGCCGAGGTCGCACCGCCGAGCTCCATGGTTGCGGCGTGGATCACCCACCGACACGGCATCTCGCCCGCCGAGGTCTCCACCGCCTCGCCGAGCTCGATCGGCGCCCGCTCGTCGCTCTCGGCCTGCACCGATGGGCCTCCGGCCCTGGAGATCGCCCCTGCGACGCCGCCGCCGTGACGCAGGTGGGTGTTGGCGGCGTTCGCGATCGCATCCACGTCGAGCTTCGTGATGTCGGCCTGCTGGACCTCGATCTGGGCCACGCCGCCAGGCTATCGCCGGATCAACCGGCGATTCGCACCGTGGGGCAGGGGCGAGCCGGCGCGGCTCGGCGCTTAGCGCTACGTGGACGACCGCGTCCGCCGCAGGCACCTGGATGAGCTGGCCGGCGAGCTCCGGCGCCGCCTGATCGAGCGCCGACGCGCGCAGGCCGCCGCCGGCGCCGCGAGTCTCGGTCCGCTGCCGGAGGCGGTCCGCGCTCTGGTGGACGAGGACGCGGCCGTCCTCGAGCCCTTCACCCGCGAGCGCCTCCGCGAGCTGATCCTCCGAGAGGCCGTAGGGCTCGGGCCGCTCGAGGAGCTGCTCGCCGATCCTGCGGTCGAGGAGGTGATGGTGAACGGGCACGACATCGTCTTTGTCGAGCGCCACGGCCGGATCGAGCGGACCGATGTCACCTTCCCGTCCGAGGGAGCGCTGCGGGATGCGATCGAGAGGATCCTGACGCCGCTGGGGCGCCGGGTCGACGAGCTCAGTCCGATGGTGGATGCAAGGCTGGAGGACGGGTCTCGGGTGCATGTCGTGATCCCGCCGCTCGCCGTGGATGGCCCGACGATGTCGATCCGCCGCTTCTCGGCCGTGCGCCCGGGCCCGCGGGAACTGGTCGAGCTGGGCACGCTCACCGAGGAACTCCACGACCAGCTCTGTGCCGCGGTGGGGGCACGGCGCAGCATCCTGGTGAGCGGCGGGACCGGATCGGGCAAGACGACGCTGCTCAATGCGCTGTCCGCCTTCATCGATCCGGAAGAGCGGGTGATCACCATCGAGGACGCAGCAGAGCTTCGCCTGCGCCAGCCGCACGTTGTCCGGCTCGAAAGCCGCCCGTCCAACGTCGAGGGGCGCGGCCGCGTCACCATCCGTGAGTTGCTTCGCGGTGCACTGAGAATGCGCCCCGACCGGGTTGTGATCGGTGAGGTGCGAGGAGGCGAGGCGCTGGATCTGCTGATGGCGCTCAACACCGGCCACGAGGGGGCCCTCTCTACGGTTCACGCGAACTCCCCCGAGGACGCGCTCAGGCGCGTGGAGACCCTGGCCCTGATGGCCGGCGTCGGGCTGCCACACGAGGCGATCCGCGAGCAGCTCGGGCGCGGTCTCGACCTGGTCATCCACCTCGCGCGTCTCAGCGACGGCTCGCGCCGCGTGGTCGAGGTGGCGGAGGTGGTCAGGGCGGCCGGGTCCGTCGGGGTCCGTGGCCTGTTCAGGCTCGGAACCGAGACGGAGGGAGGCGTATGGCCCCGGCGGCCCTGATCGCACTCGCTGCGCTGGCTGGCGGGCTCGTCGCCGTGGCGATCCGCGAGGCGATCCTCTCGGCTCCCCGGGCCGTGGAGTGGCTGCGCGAGTCGGTCGAGCCCCTGCGGCGAATCGCGAGCGAGGGCCATGTGCCGAGTGCGGAGGAGCAGCGGCGGCTCGCGCTGCTCGGCAGCGCATCGATCGCCGCCCTCGCACTCCTCATCACGGGTCCCGGGCCGTGGGCGGTGGCCGCTGCGGCCGGTCCGTGGTGCGTCGGGGCGATCGTCGCGAGAAGGAGGGAGGGCTACCGGCGCGCGGTCGAGCGCTCGGTCCCGGATATCGCCTCGGCGATCGCGGACGCAATCTCCGGCGGCCATTCGGTGCGAGGCGCGCTGGCGGCTGCCTCGGAGTCACTCGATGGGCCGTCGGCCGCCGAGCTCAAGCGGGTCGCGGCCGACCTGGAGCTCGGCGCTTCCACCGTCCTCGCTCTCGACGGAATGCGCAGCAGGGTCCGCTCGGAACGGGTGGACTCCCTGTCGACGGCGTTGCTCAGCCAGCAGGTGGCCGGTGGCGATGTGGCTGCCCTGATGCGACGGTTGGCTGCGGCGGCCGCCGAGCGCGACCGGGTCGATGATGAGGCCCGGGCCGCCACCACGCAGGCGCGATTCACCGGGCTTCTGGTTGTCGCGCTGCCGGCCGGGGCGGCGCTGTTCGCCGAGCTCCTGCAGCCCGGATTCATCTCGCGGGTGATGGGCGAGCCCGCGTCGGCAGCGATGCTGGTCGCGGCCGCGGGCCTCCAGATGCTGGGGTTCGCGGTGATCAGACGACTCGGGAGGCCGTCGGGGTGACGGGGGCGCTCGTCCTCGCCACGATCGCGTTGCTGCTCGGGCTCGCGGCCGTGAGCCAACTCCATCCCGGGGAAAGGCGCTCACCAAGGCGTTCAGCGGACCCAGATCCGGCTCGGGGCATGGTCGACTCGCTGGCCGCCTGGTCGGCGCTCGACACCCTCGACGCCCGGCTGGGCCTGTCGGCCCGGATCGCACGAGCGGGTCTCGCCGACCGGATCGCAGTTGCGTCGCTGCTCGTCGCCAAGGCGGGCGGCGCCCTGGCCGGCGCCCTGTGGGCCCTGGTGCTCGCGCCCGCGGCGCCGAGTCGCCTCGCCTGGATCATCGCCGCCGCGCTTCCGGCGGCGGGGTTCCTGGGTCCGGATGCGTGGCTGGAGCGCCGCGCGCGGCGCCGGCTTCGGGCCCTGCGCGCCGGCTTGCCCGATGCGCTCGATCTGCTCGCCGTCGGCACCGCCGCTGGCCGCAGCCCACTTGCCGGGCTCACCGAGCTCGGGAGTGGGGAGGGGCCGCTGGCGCGCGAGCTCGCCATGCTGTCCGCGGAGAGCTCGTGCGGCCTGGCCCAGAGCGAGGCTCTCGACTCCCTCCGGCGCCGGGCTCCGGTTCGGGAGGTCGCGGCGATGTGCGGGGTGATCGAGCGCTCGCGTCGCTACGGATCGCCGCTCTCGGACCAGCTCCGTGAGCAGGCGACGGCGCTCCGTGGCATCCAGCGCCGCCAGATCGAGGAGCAGGCAGCCCGTGCCGCGCCCAAGATCCAGCTCGCGGTGGCCCTGCTGCTCGTTCCCTCGGTCCTCTTGATGATCGCCGCCGGCCTGCTCGCCAACATCGACCGTTTCATGGCAGGGTTTTGACCTGGATGAACCTATCCGGGTGGCAGCGCAGACAGGCCCGGAACCCGTCGCCGCGCGCCGCGGCGGCGGTGCGGTAGAAACGGACGTTCTCGCGTTTCGGCGTGCGGGCGGGGCAGCCGGGCCGGCAGTAGATGCCCGTCGTGGTCACCGCGGCAAAGAACTCGCCCGCGAGAGGCTCATCCCTCGTCTCCATCGCTCTGTAGCGCTGCTCGAAGTCCATCCGCGGGTCTCCTTCCGCTTGAGTTCCGACGATGAAACGGCCGGAGGAGTCGGCTTGTGAGAGGTGATCACCGCCCGAAGCGAATCGGCTCGAACTCGTAGCCGCAATGGGGGCAGTCGCGCCGCTCCAACCGGACCCGGCGGCCGCAGCGGTGGCACGGGCGGGTCGGAGGCCGGTAGAGGAGCGTGACCGTGACAAGGAGCGCGAGCAGGCCGAGGACGGCCAGGCCGAACGTCGTCAGGTTGAGAATCACCGCGGTCATCGGGGGGCTGGAAGGGTGTGCCCGATCCCTCCCTCCTGCAACCGCCCTTGCAGGAAGGGGCTTCCTCGCGGTCCTAACGGGCCATCGTCCTGATCGCCGCAAACCGCATCGGAATGCGGTTTTCAGGCCCTCCGGGGACCGGGTAGCAATTCCGTCCGACGGATCGAGTCAAATTCCGCCGGCCACGATGTGTTGCAAAGTGGGACAGAGTGGGTTAGCGTGGCGACCAAGAGTTGGTCATAGGGCCGGGGTGATGAGGCTCCTCCCACCTCACCACCCCGGCCCGCTCCGAACCCCGGAGTGCCAACTCGTCCTTAGGAGAGGAAGCCCACCTTGTCGTTTCTCGGTCAGTACGAGCACAATCTCGATGCGAAGGACCGTCTCACGGTCCCGTCGAGGTTCCGCGCGGCGCTTGCCGATGGAGTCGTTCTTGCCAAGGGACTCGAACCCTCCGTCTGGGTGTTCGCGCCCGCGGGCTACGAGCGCTTCACCCAGCAGTTTCTCGGCAAGACCAACCCGCTCGGCCGGCAGGGACGGATGATGCGCCGTCACTTCCACGGCGGCGCCTTCGACGACACCCTCGACTCGGCGGGCCGCATCCGGCTGCCGAAGAAGTTGATCGAGCACGCCGGCCTGGGGGAGGGCCCCTGCGTGGTCGTCGGCTCCGACGACTGGTTCGAGATCTGGAACGCCGAGCGCTGGGCCGCCTACGAGAAGGCTATGGACGAGGAGGTCTCCGATGTCGCGGAGAACCTCTCCGAGGACGAGCGGGGAGGCTGAGATGGCGGGCACCGCAACTCATCGCGTAGTGGGATCTCTTGCCGCGTCAGCGAACCTTACGTACGTGCCCAAGGATCATGAACCCGTCCTCGCCGAGGAGCTGATCGACCTGCTCGACCCGCGCCCGGGCGAGACCTTCGTCGACTGCACCTTCGGCGGCGGTGGCCACGCGCGCCTGATCGCAGAGCGGCTCGGATCCGACGGCGAGCTGATCGCCGTCGACCGCGACCCCACCTCGGAGGAGCGCTGGCGGGAGTTCGCC
>DATDKQ010000356.1:0-11388 GCA_036519915.1 Solirubrobacterales bacterium
AATGAGGATCGCGGGGCGGCCGGCCGCGGCGATCTCCATCACCGAGCCGCCCGCGCGGGCGACGACGAGGTCAGCCGCCGCCAAGACGTCGCCGAGGTTCGGCTCGTACTGGATCAGCGCGTATCGCTCGGGACTGCCCTGCTCGTTCCAGCGACGCCGCAGCTCCGGGTAGTCGCGCCGGCCGGCCACGTGCAGGATCCAGGGCTCGCCGACGTGGTCGTGAGGCAGGCCTCGCGAGAGACGCGTGAAGGCATCGAACGCCGCGAGATTGATCGAGCGCGCCCCGAGGCTGCCTCCCACGATGGTCACGCAGTCTGCGGGCTCCGGTATGCCGAAGCGCCTCCGGGCGACGGTCGGGTCCGCCTCGAGCACCGCGCGCGGCACGGGCCGGCCGGTGACCACGTAGGGGCCGCCGTCGCGGCCGGAGATCGGGAAGGCGAGGCAGACACGCCTGGCCCGCCGGGCGAGCAGGCGATTGGCGAGCCCGAGGTGGCTGTCGGCCTCGGTGAGCACCAGCGGCAGCCCCATCCGGACCGCCGCAAAGCCCACGGGACCGGCGACGTATCCGCCCCCTCCGAGGACGACGTCGGCCCGCCGCACGCTCAGCAGCCGTCGCGCCGCACCCACGGCGCGGACAGCGCGCCGAGCCGCGATTGCGGCCTTGATCGGGTTGCGCCGGTCGAGCCCGCTGACGCGCAGGTAATCGATCTCGTAGCCCGCGGCCGGCACGAGTTCCGCCTCAGCCCGCTCGCGGGTGCCGACGAAGCTGACCTCCGCGCCCTCAGCGCGAAGCGCGTCGGCGACGGCGATCGCCGGTACGACGTGCCCCGCCGTGCCGCCGGCCGCTATCACGACTCGTGCCATTGCTCGCTGTGCGCTTCCTCCTGGTGTCAGTTCGGCCCTCGACCACGCGCAGTCTGGCAGGGCCCCCGGCCGTGCGGCTCCCACCGCTGCGCGAGCGGCCGGAGCCGCTGCGTCCCGCGGCCTTGGCGCGGGCGGGTCGACGGGCGACGTTGAGGATCAGCCCGGCCGCCGCCAGCGTCATCACCAGACTCGTCCCTCCGTACGACACGAATGGCAGGGGTACTCCGGTGAGTGGCGCCAGTCCGAGCACGGCGAACAGGTTGAGGGCGGCCTGGGCCAAGATCAGCGAGGTGAGTCCCGCCGCGACCAGCTTGCTGAAGCGGTCGCGGGCGCGGTGGGCCGCTCGCAGCCCGGCGTAGCCGAACATCCCGAACAGGCCGATCAGCACGAACATCCCGGCCAATCCCAGCTCCTCGCCGATCACCGCCGCGATCATGTCGGTGTGAGCCTCGGGCAGATAGGAGGCCTTCTGCACGCTCTCTCCGAGGCCGACCCCGAACATCCCCCCGGAGCCGATCGCGATCGTGGCCTGCTTCGCCTGGAACCCGGCTCCGCTCGCGTCGCTGTTGGGATGGAGGAAGCCCGTCAGACGGGCCTCCTGGTAGGGATTTATGGAGACCATCCCGACGCCGATCACCGCGATGGCAATCCCGACGGGCGCCAGGGTCCGGGGCCTCACACCTCCGAGGAAGAGAAGACAGCAGACCGCGGTCGAGGCGATGATCGTGGTGCCGAGATCCGGCTCCTTCGCGATCAGGAGCAGGGCGAGGCCAACGATCAGCAGGTATGGCCCGAGGCCGCCCAGCGTCCGGGCGCGCTTCGGCTCTTTCGAAAGCAGGAACGCGCCGTAGAGCACCAGTGCGAGCTTCGCGAGCTCGGAGGGCTGGAACTGCAGGATCCCCGCGCCGATCCAGCGCTGTGAGCCGTTCACCTGATGACCGACCCCGGGCAGCAGCACCGCGAACAGGAAGAACATGGATACACCCAGGATCAGCGGAGTCAGGACCTTGATGGCCGCGACCCCGCGAACTGCGGCGACCCGCATCGCCACCAGGCCGATCGCCCCGAACAGCAGTGTGCGCTCCAGGTAGTAGAAGCCGCTGCCGCCGTGGTTGAGCAGCGAGCGGGCGGAGCTGGCGCTGAACACCATCACCGCGCCGAAGGCGAGCAGGCAGAGCGTCGCCGTCAACAGCAGCGAGTACTCCAATGGCGGCGCGGCCGGCTTCCCACCTCTCGCGGGTCGCGCTTTCGCGCGCCCTCGCATCGACTTGCTCACGGCAGCGCCTCGACCAGGTCGCGGAAGCGGTCCCCCCGCTCCTCGAAGTCCTTGAACGCATCGAAGCTCGCGCACGCCGGGGAGAGCAGGACGACCTCGCCCGTCGTGGCGTCGGCAGCCGCGACCTCGACGGCCCGCTCCAGCGTCCCGACGTCCGCGATCTCGACGCCGGACTCGGCCGCCGGCGCGAGCCCGGCGGCCATGCGCTCGGCGGCCTCGCCGATCAGGTAGCAGGCGACGCAGCGCTCGGCGACCACCGGGGCGAGAGGCTCGAAGCTCTCCTGCTTCGGCCGCCCACCCGCGATCAGCCGGACGCCGCCCTCGAACGCCCGGATCCCGGCCTGCGCGGAGGCCACGTTCGTCGCCTTCGAGTCGTTGACCCAGAGCACGCCGCCCCGCTCGCGGATCCGCTCGAGGCGGTGGCGGACGCCGGGGAAGCTCCGCAGGCCCTCGGCCACCGCGTCGCGCGGCAGGCCGGAGGCGAGCGCAGCCGCGGCCGCGGCCAGCGCGTTCTCGACGTTGTGGGCGCCGAGCAGCTCGAGCTCGTCGGCCCGGATCAGCGGTTCATCGGCCGCGAAGATCACTCCGTCGCGGAGGCTGAGCTCACAGTCCGGGTCGGCCGCCTCTCCCTCCGCCGGGCAGAAGCGGACGAGGCGAGCGCAACCGCCCAGGTCGCGTCCCCGCAGTTCCTCAGTGTCGCCGTTGTAGACGGCGACGTCGTCGTTGCCCTGGTTGACGAAGATCCGCAGCTTCGCGGCGAGATAGTTCTCGAGCGTGCCGTGGCGGTCCAGGTGGTCCGGGGCGAGGTTGATGAAGACCGCGCACTCCGGGCCGAAGTAGAAGGTGTCCTCGAGCTGGAAGCTCGAGGCCTCGCAGACCACCGTGGCTTCGGGGTCGACGGCGCCGACCAGCGATGCCAGTGGCGTCCCCACGTTGCCCGCGACGACGACCGGCCGGCCCGCCGTCCGGTGGAGATGGCCGATCAGCTCGCTCGTGGTGGTCTTGCCATTCGTTCCCGTGACAGCGCAGAAGGCGTTCGGGATCAACCTCCAGGCGAGCTCGAGCTCGCCGGTGACCTCGATGCCCCGCTCCCTGGCCGCCTCGACGACGGGCGCGTCCTGCGGCACGCCGGGGCTCTTGACCAGCGTTCGGGCACGATCGAGTTGCCGTGTTCCATCCACGCCCAAGCTGACTTCGACGCCCGCCTGCTCCAGCCCTGCCGCCTCCTCGGGGCTGCCCGAATCCACACCGACGACCGTCTCGCCGCGGTCGGCGAGAACCGTCGCGATCGCGGCTCCGGAGCGCGCCAGCCCGACGACCAGAAACGGCCCCGCAGGCAGGGGCGGGCGCGGTTTCGTGCCTGAGTTCACATAATCATCTTCGCCCTCGGCCGCCTACTCCCTGCGCGGCCAAGGCCCTTCCCGCAGCTGGTCAGACAGGTGGCCGTCCTAGGTACCGATCGCCTGCTGGTACAGCGTGAAGCCGATCCCGGCGCAGACCGCGGCCACGATCCAGAAGCGCAGCATGATCTTGGTCTCCGACCAGGCCATCAGCTCGAAGTGGTGGTGGACCGGCGCCATCAGCAGCACGCGGCGGCGGAGCGTCTTGAAGGTGGCAACCTGGAGAGCCACCGAGAGGGCCTCGATCACGAAGATCCCGCCGGTGATGATCAGGAGGATCTCCGTCTGGGTCATCACCGCCATCGCCCCGATCGCACCCCCGAGTCCGAGCGAGCCGGTGTCCCCCATGAAGATCGAGGCCGGGAACGCGTTGAACCAGAGAAAGCCGATGCAGCCCCCTACGAGCGTCGCCGAGAGCAGGGAGAGATCGTGCTCGCCGGAGGTGATGAAGGTGATCGCGATATAGGCGAGCAGGACGATCGCGCAGCAGCCCGCGGCGAGGCCATCGAGGCCGTCCGTGAGGTTGACCGCGTTGGCCGAGCCGGCGATCACGAGGAAGATCACGATCGGATAAACCCAGTCCGGGATGTCCAACGAGGCATCCGAGATGCGCAGCTCGAGGCTCGAGTCGAGCCCCACCGAGTGCCGGGCGACGTACCAGAGGCCGAGCGCTAGGGCGGCCTGGAAGAGCAGCTTGTAGCGGGCAGAGAGGCCGAGTGAGCGCCTGCGCGTGATCTTCAGGAAGTCGTCGACAAAGCCGATCAGGGCGCAGCCGAGCGCCACGCCGAACACCGCGAGGCTCGCCGTGCTGCGATCCGAGAGCACGAGATATGGGATCGCGATCGCCGTGAAGATGATCAGCCCGCCCATGGTGGGTGTCCCCGCCTTCTCGTGGTGCTCCTCGGGACCCTCCTCGCGGATCTGCTGGCCGAACTCCCGCAGGCGCAGGTACTCGATGAACTTCGGGCCGAGGAAGATGCAGATCAGCATCGCGGCCATCCCCGCGATCAGGATCTCGCCGAGCATCTAGCTATCCGATTCCGCAAGCTTTTCCGCGACCCGCTCCAGCCCGACGGCTCGCGAGCCCTTGACGAGGACGGCATCGCCGGGCTGAAGGGCTGCGGCGAGCGCGTCGGCGGCTGTCTCGGCATCCGCCACTTGCTGATCGGGCTCGTATGCCGAGGCCTGCTCGCCGACGCCGATGATCAGCTCGACGCCGCGCTCCCTCGCGTACTCCCCGATCTCGCGGTGATAGCCGGCGGCGTCCGGGCCGAGCTCGCGCATCTCTCCCAGCACGGCGACACGCCGGCCCCCCGCGTCGAGTGAGGCGAGACGGTCCAGCGCCGCCCGCATCGAGACGGGGTTGGCGTTGTAGGAGTCGTTGATCAGGATGGCGTCCTCCGGGAGCTCCACCAGCTCCCCACGAAGCCGCGAGAAGACTATCCCGGGCGCCAGACCGGCCATCTCGTCCAGCGGGAGGCCGAGCGCGACGCCCGCTGCGATCGAGGCCAGGGCGTTGTCGAGATTGTGCGCCTCGGCGAACGGAAACTTGAAGCGCTGCTCGCCAGCCGGGGTGCGGACGAGTGCGTCGGTCTGCCCCGCCGCGGCATTCACCTCCACCGCCTCCACGTCGCCGCCGGTCCCGAAGCGCAAGAGCTTCGGCGCGCGGTCGAGGTGGGGCGTCAGGGGACCCGGATCGGCTGGGATGACCGCGGTGCCGCCCGGTCGGAGGCCATCGATGATCTCGGCCTTGGTCGCGGCGATCGCCTCGATCGAACCCAGCAGCTCGACGTGGACCGGGCCCACGTTGGTGATCACGGCGACGTCGGGCTCGGCGATCGCGCAGAGCTCGGCGATCTGCCCGGGGCCTCGCATCGCCATCTCGAGGACGAGCACATCGGTGTCGTCCGGAGCCCCCAGAATGGCCAGCGGCATGCCGATCTCGGTGTTGTAGTTCTCGGGGCTGGCATGCACCACCCCGGGCAGGAGGGTGCGGCAGACGTCCTTCACCGAGGTCTTGCCCGTCGATCCGGTGATCCCCACGACCTGGCAGGCGAGCTCCTCCCGCCAGGCTCGGGCGAGTGACTGCAGCGAGGCGAGCGGGTCGGCCGCGCCGAGCACCCACCCCGTCCCCTCCTCCGTGGCGCCGACGTCGCGCTGCATCGCGAGCTCGCGGCCCCACTGAGTCGGCACCAGGATGCCCCAGGCCCCTCGGCGCAGCGCCTCGGCGCCGAACTCGCCGCCGTCGTAGCGCTCCCCAGGCAGCCCGACGAAGAGATCACCCTCGCGGACCTCCCGCGAGTCGATCACGGCGCGCGCGGGACCGCCTTCGGCGCCTCTGGCGAGCGCCTCCACGCCTGCCGCAGAGGCGAGTCGTTCACCGTCGAGCGTGTTCAACCCGCGGCGGCCTTCAGGTTGCGCAGCTCGTCCCGGGCCACGGCGCGGTCGTCGAACGGCACCTTGCGCCCGCCCTCGAACTCCTGCCCCTGCTCATGCCCCTTGCCGGCGATCACCACCAGGTCACCCTCGCTCGCGCGCCCGAGTGCGAGCGCGATCGCCGCGCGGCGGTCCTGCTCGACGATCACCTCCGCCGGAGCGCTCTCTTCGATCCCGGCCTCGATCTGCTCGATGATCGCCGCAGGGTCCTCGGAACGCGGGTTGTCGGAGGTGACCACGGCCAGGTCGGAGAGCTCCGCCCCGGCCCGCCCCATCAGCGGCCGCTTCTCGCGGTCGCGGTCCCCGCCGGCGCCGAAAACGCAGATCAGACGCCCCTCGGTGACGCGCCGAGCGGCCTCGAGCACGTTCTCCAGCGAGTCGGGCGTGTGCGCGTAGTCGACCACCACGGCGAAGGGCTGCCCCTCGTCGATCGACTCGAAGCGGCCGGGCACCTGCTCCGCCGAGGCGAGGGCCGCAGCGGCGCCGCGGAGGTCGAGCCCCAGGGCGCGGGCGACGCCGAGCGCGGCCAGCGCGTTCGCAACGTTGAAGTCGCCCGGGAGCGGGATCCGCACCTCCAGCTCTCCCTCCGGCGTCACGCAGGTGAAGCGGGAGCCGGAGGCGTCGAAGGCGACGTCCCTGGCGCTCAGATCGGCGTGGCCGCCCCCCGGCGAGTAGCTGACGCACTCCGCTCCCGATCCGCAATCGATGTCCTCGGCCAGGCGCCGGCCGTACGGATCGTCGATGTTGATCACCGAGACCCCGCCTTCCAGCTCGATGATCGGGGCGCCGCCCTCGCCGGAGAAGAGCAGCCGCTTGGCCTCGAAGTAGTCCTCCATGTCCGCGTGGAAGTCGAGATGGTCCTGGCTCAGGTTGGTGAAGACCTTGGCGGCGAAGTGGATGGAGTCGGCGCGGTGCAGGACGAGGGCGTGCGAGGAGACCTCCATCGCGCAGTACTCATCGCCCGATTCGAGCATGCGGTCGAAGGTGCGCTGCAGGTCGATCGCCTCCGGCGTGGTTCGCTCGACCTCCTCGACCCGGCCGCCGACCACCTGCTGGACAGTCCCCAGCAGCCCGCAGCTGTGTCCCGCCGACTCGAGCAGGTGCCTGACCAGGAAGGCCGTCGTCGTCTTGCCGTTCGTGCCGGTGATGCCGACGACGCTGAGCTCCGAGGTCGGATCGCCGTTGAAGATCGCGGCGATGGGCGCCATAGCCGCCCGGGCGTCCTCGACCTGGGCCTGGGGAACGTCGAGCTCGAGCGGACGCTCGACGACGAGGGCCGAGGCGCCGGTCTCCACCGCGGCCGGTGCGAAGTCGTGCCCATCGGTCCGCCCGCCCGGAAAGCAGAAGAACAGCGTGCCCGCGCCGACACGCCGGCTGTCGTAGGCCAGATCGCGGATCTCGGCGGACGGATCGCCGTGCAGCTCCGCGGCCACCCCGGAGGCTCTCAGCAGCTCTCCCAGCTCCATGCTGCGCGATTCTAGGAGCGACCCTCCCGCGCGGCCCGCCCGCCGCCTCACAGCGATGAATTTGGGGGCATTCACGAGTCAGACAGATTGAAACCCGAAACCGGCGAGAGCCGGGAGGTGAGCGAGCTGCGCAGCGAACTGATCCTCAACGCCAACGGCGTCACGATCTGTGCCGAGACCTTCGGCGAGCGCCGCGATCCGGCGGTGCTGCTGATCATGGGCTCGGCAGCGTCGATGGACTGGTGGGACGAGGAGCTCTGCGGCCGGATCGCCGCCGGCGGACGATTCGTGATCCGCTACGACCACCGCGACACGGGTCGGTCGCTGAGCTATCCGCCCGGCGAGCCCGGGTACACCGGAGGCGATCTGGTCCGGGACGCGATCGGCATCCTCGACGCGCTGGGTGTCCGGGCCGCACACCTGGTGGGCATTTCGATGGGCGGCGCGATGGCCCAGGTGATCGCGCTCGACCACCCGGAGAGGGTCGCCTCCCTGGCGCTGATCTCGACCAGCTTCGTCGATCGCGACCGCTCGGACCTGCCGTCAATGAGCGAGCAGGACGCCGCGCGCTTAGCGGTCGAGCGGCCCGACTGGACCGATCGCGGGCAGGTGATCGACTACCTGGTCGAGTTGCAGCGTGCCTGCGCCAGCGACTCGGTGCCGCTGGACGAGGACGAGGTGCGCAGGGCGGCGACGAGGATGTTCGACCGCACCACGGACATCGAGGCGGCCCTCACCAACCACGATCTGATCGATCCGGGGGATCGGCCGCGTCGGCAGCTCGAGGAGCTCGCCATTCCCACGGTCGTGATCCACGGCCGGGACGATCCGATGTTCCCGTTCGAGCACGGTCGCGCGCTCGCAGAGGCCATCCCGTCGGCCGAGCTGCTCGTCCTCGAGGACGTCGGCCACGAGCTCCCCAGGCGTTCCTGGGACCTCGTCGTCCCGGCGATCCTCGCCAGCTCATCGGAGTCCGCCCGCGTTCCCTAGTGGGGAGAGATCCCCAGGTAGGGCAGGGCGAAGGCGGCGATCTGACCGAACACGGGCGCCGCGACGGCGCCGCCGACGTGGACGTACTGGGGCTCATCCACCACCACGGCGACCAGCAGCTTCGGGTGCTGAGCCGGGGCGAAGCCGACGAATGAGGCGACGTACTTGGTGTCCGAGTACGTGCCGTTCTCGACCTTCTGCGCCGTTCCGGTCTTGCCCGCCAGCACGTAGCCAGGAACGCTCACGGCCGACGCCGTGCCGCCCGGCTCGAGCACTCCCTCCAACATTCGCCGGAGCTGCCCCGCTACCCGCGGGCTGATCACCCGGTGCGGATCGGCGTCCTCCTCCGCCGGCTGCCCGCCGACTGACTTGATCAGGGTGGGCCGCCGCAGGATGCCGCCGTTGGCGATCGCCCCGTAGGCTGTCGCGATCTGCATCGGCGTCACCGACAGCCCCTGGCCGATCGGCAGGTTGCCCATCGTCGAGCCCGAGTAGTCCTTCAGCTCAGGAACTATGCCGCGCTCCTCGCCGGGGTAGTCCAGGCCCGTCGGCCGGCCGAAGCCGAAGCGGTTGATCCACTGCGAGAACCGCGTGGCCCCCTCCTTCATCCCGATCGTCACCGCGCCGACGTTCGAAGACTGAGCGAGGATCTGGGCGGTGGTCAGGGTGACCGGCCCGCGCGCATGGGCCTCGCCGACGGTCCGGTCGTAGACGCGGATCTCGGGCGGGAGGTAAAAGCTCGAATACGGCGTCACCACTTGGTCGGAGAGCGCGGAGGCGACGGTGAAGGCCTTGAAGGTCGACCCGGGCTCGTACGTGAAACCGGTCGCCCGGTTCTCGAGCTCGTCAGGGGTCGCGTCCTGGAGGTCGGAGGGGTCGAAGCCCGGCCAGTTGGCCATTGCCAGGACCTCTCCGGTGTTGGGGTTCATGACGATCGCGGTGGCGCCCTTGGCTCCGTAGTGCTCTGCCGCCTGCGAGAGGGCCTCCTCGGTCTTTCCCTGGATCGCCGCGTCGATCGTGGTCTGGATGTCCTCCCCGACGCTCGCGGGCTTCACGGTGTCCATCCGGAGCGGGCGCCCCATCGCGTCGTGCACCACGTCCTGTTCCCCGTTCGCCCCGCCGAGCGCGTCGTTCTCGGAATGCTCGAGCCCGGTGAGGCCCTGGTTGTCCGTCCCGACAGCACCGATCACCTGCGCGGCGAGCTCGCCCTGCGGGTAGAGGCGGCGGCTCGTCGGCACCGTCGAGACCCCGGCGATGTTGAGGTTCTTGATCGTGGCGGCGGTGTCCGCGTCGACCTTCCGCGCCAGGTACTCGAAGCCGGAGTTGCGGTCGGCGAGCTTGGAGACCAGGTCGGGGGTGGGCACCCCCAGGAGGTCGTGCAGCCGGAGCGCCGTCTGCCCCGGATTCTTGACCTGGTACGGAGTGGCGATCACGTCAGCGGCGTCTTCGGAGGACGCCAGTACCTTGCCGTTGCGATCCAGCACGCGGCCCCGCTGACCCGGAACCGTCACCTCCGTGACCTGCTGGCTGTGTGCCTCGGCCCGCAGGGTGCTGCCCCGCACCCCCTGGAGCCAGAACGAGCGGGCGACCGCGAACGAGAAGATCAGCAGGAATCCGCAGAAGAGCACCCCCAGCCGGCGGTCGATGCCCCGCATCGCCTCAGGGCTCTAGAGCC
Source organism: Solirubrobacterales bacterium (assembly GCA_036519915.1). Lineage (GTDB taxonomy): Bacteria > Actinomycetota > Thermoleophilia > Solirubrobacterales > 70-9 > DASUPK01. The sequence goes on from DATDKQ010000356.1 coordinate 10,108, forward strand.
CCACTCCTCCGGTCGTGGCCGTCGACGATCCGCTCGAGGTGCCGCTGGTCGACGTCCCAGTGCCCGAGGTCCCACTCGCCCCACTCGGAGCCTGCGCGGTGCTCGGCGGCACGGTGGTCGTCGGCGCCGCGGTGGTTGGGGTCGTTGCGGTCGTCGTCGTGGTCGGGCTCGTCGTCGGAATCGGCGCGTAGGAGGTCCCGGGGGCCGGATAGCTCGACGGCAGGCTGGGCGTCAGAAGGAAGCCGTCGGTGGCGAGCAGATGCGCCACACGCCCGGCGTCGGCGTCGGACGCGCTCAGGAAGGTGATCGCCTTGGGGTCGGGGTTCGCCAGCCCGAGCCTCAAGGCCTCCGCCTTGACCTTGCTGGCGGAGAGCTTCTCCTCGATCTGGGCCTGGAGCCCGGAGACCTGGGTCTTCAGCTCGTCGATCTGCAGCGAGGTGCGGCCGGAGCCCGCGGTGAGGCTGAGGCTGAGCACGTTGAGGGCGACGATCCCGCCGAGGAGCGCGCAGAGCACGGCGATCCAACCGCGCCCCCGCGTCAGGCGGACGATCAGGCTCGAGTCCGAGAAGTCGCGGACGGCGCCCGCGCTGCGCATCGCGGCCTGCGGGAAGAGCGCTGCGCCCGCCATCGCGGGACGGATCAACCTGCCTGCCGGGGCCTGATGGGCCCTCGCTGAAGACCTGGCCGGGCGCGCTCGCCGCTTCGCCGGCGTCCCGTTCCGGCGCGGCTTGGTCCGCGGCGCGGGTCTCGGCGCGGGAGCCGTGCGTGCCGTTGCCGCCTCCATCAGTTCCCTTCCTCCTCGCGGATCTTGACCGCAGCCCGCAGGTGGGCCGAACCGGCGCGCGGATTCCGCTCGAGCTCCTCGCTCCCCGGTGAGACGGCGCGCTTGGTGAGCAGGTCGGCCTCGGGCTCACGCCCGCAGACGCAGACCGGAAGCTCCGGCGGGCAGACGCAGCCGCGGGCGCGGTCGGCCAGGAAGCGCTTGATCCGCCGGTCCTCGAGCGAGTGGAAGGAGATCCCGCCGAGACGCCCACCGACCCTGAGGATGTCCCAGGCGAGCGGCAGCGCACGGTCGAGCGACTCGAGCTCACCGTTGACCGCGATCCGGATGGCCTGGAAGGTGCGCTTGGCCGGATGCCCACGCCCGAAGCGCTCGGAGGGCGGAATCGCGGCCTTGATCGCGGTGACCAGCTGCGAGGTCGTCTCGATCGGTCGGCGCTTGACGATCTCACGGGCGATGGAGCCGGCTCGGCGTTCCTCGCCGAACTCGCGGATCGCGCG
>DATDKQ010000357.1:0-11217 GCA_036519915.1 Solirubrobacterales bacterium
TCCTGGTCGAGGTCGTCGGGCGCCTCAGCCTCGGTGGCGAGCTCGTCGTCGAGCTCCTCCACGGGCGTCGATGTCGCTTCGTCAGTCACGGGTTTCGAGTCTAGTGGCGTCCGAGGGACGAACTTCGGCAATGAATGGGCGCGCCTACTGCGGGTCGACGTCCACCGAGATCGCGAGCTCGCGGAGGGCGCGCTCGCGCACCGCGGTCGCGACGGCCTCCCGCACGGCCGTGACGGTCTCGTGGCGGCGCTCGGACTTGATCAGGAGGCGGCGGCGATGCCGCCCCCGAAGGCGGAAGAGCGGGGCCGGGCCGAGCAGCTCGTCGTCCGCCGAGATCCGCTCGGCGACCAGGTCGCGCACGACCCCGGCGGAGCGCTCGACTCGCGCCTCGTCCGCGCCTCCGAGCGCGATCTCGACCAGGTGAGAGAACGGCGGATACCGCAACGGTCGCCGGCGCTCGAGCTCCTGCGCGAGGAAGCCGGCCGAGTCGTGCTGCGCTGCGTGGCGGATGCTCGGCGCCCCCGTGGCGAGCGCCTGGACAAGGACCCGTCCGCCCGCCTCGCCTCGCCCGCTGCGGCCGGCGAGCTGGGTGATCAGCGCGAAGGTGCGCTCCTCGGAGCGGAAGTCGGGCAGCCGCAGGGCGCCGTCGGCGTCGAGGATCACGCTGAGGGTCACGTCGGGGAAGTCATGGCCCTTGGCGACCATCTGGGTGCCGACCAGCACGCCCGACTCGGCCCGTTCGAAGCGACCGAGAACCTCGGCGTGGCCGCGGCTGGCCGCGCTGTCTGAGTCCAGCCGGAAGACCTCGAGGGGAGCCAGCATCTCCATCAGCTCGGCCTCGACCCGCTGCGTCCCGGAACCGACCCGCGCGATCGTCACCGACGAGCATTCGGGGCACGACTCAGGCTTCGGCTCTGCGTGGCCGCAGTGATGACAGCGCAGGCCGCCGTCGCGATGGAGGACGAGCGAGACGTCGCAGTGCGGGCATTCCCAGGCGTGCCCGCAGGAACGGCAGGTGAGATGAGTCGACCATCCCCGACGGTTGACCAGCAGGATCGCCTTGCCCCCCTGCCGGGCGACCTCGTTGAACGCCTCGCGGGTCCTCGGGTGAAGCGGCCCCGGGATGCCTCCGCGCATGTCGACGACCTCCACCGGCGGCAGGGGCCGGCCATCGACGCGGTGCGGAAGCTCGAGCCGATCGAGTTCGTGCCAGCTCTCGGGCCGCGGAGTCGCCGTCCCGCAGATCAGCAACGCGCCCGCGTCGGCGGCCCGCCGTCTCGCCACCTCTCTGGCGTCATAGCGCGGGTCGCTCTCCTGCTTGTACGAGGAATCGTGCTCCTCGTCGATCACGATCAGGCCGAGATCGCGTACCGGCGCGAAGACGGCTGAGCGCGGTCCGACACAGATTCGGGCCTCCCCGGAGCGCAGGCGCCGCCACTCGTCGTACCGCGCCCCAGCGGGCATGCGCGAGTGGAGCAGCGCAACCGAGTCCCCGAAGCGCCGGCGGAAGCGATCCATCGTCTGGGGGGTGAGGGCGATCTCGGGGACGAGCACGATCGCGCCGCGGCCGCGGGCGAGCGCCTCCCGGGCGGCCTCCAGGTACACCTCTGTCTTCCCCGAGCCGGTCACGCCGTGGAGGAGGAAGGACGGCGTGGACGGACCATCGCTCGGAGCGGAGAGCGACGCGACCACGGTCTCGAGTGCGGTCTTCTGGTCGCCGGTGAGCTCGATGCCCTCCCGAACGGCCCCGATTCCCGGTGACCGGTGACGCCGGCGGCGCTCGACCTCCCGCGTGACGACCAGCCCCCGGGCCTCGAGCCGCCGCAGAGTCGCGCGGTCCGACCCCGCGCTCGCAGCCAGCCGGCGAGCCAGCTTGGGCCCCGCCGCGAGGGCACGGAGCACGGCCCGCTGTCGCAGCCCGAGCCGCTCGCCACCGGAGATCGAGTCGAGCCCCTTCTCCGTCGCCTCCACCTCGAGTTCGACCAGCGGCCGGATGCGGCGAGCCTCGGCCCCCGTCCCCACGCCGGGCGGGAGCACCAGTCCGAGGCCGCGCGCCGTGGTCGAGCAGTAGTCCTCTCCGACCCAGCGGCCGAGCGCGACCAGCTCGGGCGGCACACCCGCCTCCAGCGCCTCGAGGGGCTCAGCGAGGCGCTCCTGCGGCAGGTCGCTCCGGTCCGCGAGACCGACGACGACGCCGACCACCCGCCGCCGCCCGAACGGCACGACCAGCACCGAACCCACCTCGACCTCGCTCATCGCCTCGGGCAGGCGGTAGTCGAAGGGCCCGGACACGTTCCGGGTCGTCAGCAGCGGCTCCACCTTGGCGATCGGCATCTCAAGGTCAGGCTAGGCCGACGACCGGCGGCGCGGCTAGGCTGCGCCCGTGGATTTGCAGCCCGGGGAGCGGGTGATCTACCAGGGGCATCCGTCCTGGCGGGCGATTCTGGGCTTCTACATCAAGGGGCTTCTCCTCGCGGCGGCCGCCGCCGTTCTCGCCGGGCTGATCAACGAAGGAGCCGGCCTCGGTGTCGTCACCTTCGCCGTAATCGCAGCCATCGTCGTGCTGGCCGGGTTCGTCAAGCGGGTGGCGACCGTCTACACGATCACCGACCGCCGGCTCAACATCAAGGTGGGGATCATCTCCCGCAAGGTCCAGGAGACCCGCCTCCAGCGGGTCCAGAACGTGAACTACAACCAGGGCGTCTACGAGCGGGTCATGCAGATCGGCGACGTCGAGTTCACGACGGCCGGGACCGACGAGTCGAACTTCGTCTTCGCGGGCGTCGCGCAGCCGGAGCAGGTCGTCCAGCAGGTCGAGCATGCGACGCCCCTCCTCGCGGGCCTCCAGGGCGAGGCTGAGCCAGAAACCCGAACCTAGGCCGGCGCCTCGGCCTTCGTCCCCAGCCCCGCCGCCTCGCGGAGCTGGTCGGTGCGGTCCGTCCGCTCCCAGGTGAAGTCCGCATCCTCGCGGCCGAAGTGGCCGTAGGCCGCGGTCTTCTGGAAGATCGGCCGGTGCAGGTCCAGGTAGCGGCGGAAGGCGGCCGGGCGCAGGTCAAAGGTCTCCTCCACGATCCTGGCGATCTCCGAGTCGGCCAGCTTGCCCGTGCCGAAGGTCTGCACCATGATCGAGACCGGGTGGGCGACGCCGATCGCGTAGGCGACCTGCAGCTCGCATCGGTCGGCCAGTCCGGCGGCAACGACGTTCTTGGCCACGTACCGGGCCGCGTAGGCGGCTGAGCGGTCCACCTTCGAAGGGTCCTTGCCGGAGAAGGCGCCACCACCGTGGCGGGCGGCGCCGCCGTAGGTGTCGACGATGATCTTGCGGCCCGTCAGGCCGGCGTCTCCGACCGGCCCGCCGATCACGAACTTGCCCGTCGGGTTGACCATGAAGTTCTCGAGCAGCTCCTTCTCGGTGTAGAGCTCCTTGTACTCGGTGTGAAGCACCGGCTCGAGCACGTGCTCCCAGAGGTCGTTGCGGATCATCTGCTCCCCCGCCTCCTCGCGATGCTGGGTCGAGATCAGCACCTTGGCGATCTCGACCGGCCGATCGTTCTCATAACGGATGGTGACCTGAGTCTTGCCGTCCGGGCCGAGGTAGGGGATCACGGCCGCCTTGCGGACCTCGGCGAGCTGCCGTGCGAGCTGGTGGGCGAGCTGGATCGGCATCGGCATCAGTGCCTTCGTCTCCCGCGACGCGTAGCCGAACATCATCCCCTGGTCGCCTGCGCCGGCGGAATCGAGCTCGTCCGAGGACTCGCCCTCGCGCTGCTCGAGCCCGACGTCGACACCCTGGGCGATGTCGGGGGACTGCTCGTCGATCGCGGTCAGGACGGCACAAGCCTTGTGGTCAAAGCCGTAGCGCGGATCGTCGTAGCCGATCCGACGAATCGTCTCGCGGGCGATCGCCGGGATGTCGACATACGTCTCGGTGGTGATCTCTCCAGAGACGACGACCAGGCCTGTGTTGACCAGGCACTCGCAGGCGACCCGCCCCATCGGGTCGCTGGCCATCACGGCATCGAGGACGCCGTCCGAGATCTGGTCGCAGACCTTGTCCGGGTGGCCCTCGGTCACCGATTCGGATGTGAACAGGTACTCGTGCTCTGAAAGCTTCTGCATTGGTTCCTCAGTCGTGGATGGCCAGGAAGAGCTCGGATTGAAGCTCGTTGTCGCTGCCCTTCACAGCTAGGCCGAGAGAGCCGACCCGCGAGATGTCTTCGCTGAGCGAGGCATACAGTGGATTGTCCGCCAGGCCGGCCCGTTGCGCCAGTCCCAGGACCTCATCGAGGTTGAGGAAGACTAGCGCCGAGACCCGGTCCGGGAGCCGATCGGTCGCATCCTTGAATGCGCTCGTGCCGGCCAAATCGTCACCGCTCGAGCGTACCTGGGAGATCCCCTCGGGCTGAGTCGAGACGACCAACTTGCCGTCGAAGATCGCGTAGGAGAGGTTGATCGTGGGCGAGACCAGGAGGGAATGCACGGCCACGCCGTCGACCTCCCTGGTCTGGAAACTGGGCACCTGCCCGCCCCGGGTGCCGAGCGAGCGGAGCAGGGGCGGCTGCAGCGAGGCGAGGGCGTCGCCCGCCTTCGTCTCGTCGACGCCGTCGACGATCAGGCTCGCGTAGGGGGCCGCTTTCGTCGGCTCGGCGATCAGGGCGGCCTGGCCGCCGAGCGCCGGCAGCAGGTCCTTCAGCGGATCGACCCCGGCCTCCTGCTGGAGGCGCTGCGCCAGGCCTCTGAGCGATCCCGCCAGCCCCTGGGCACCGACGCCCGCCGTGGCGAGGGCGTTGTTGATCGCGGGCCCGAGGTCGCCGACCCCGATGTAGCCGAGGGCGCGCGGGCCCGCCTCATTCGCGAGTCCCGGCTGGAATTCGGGCAGGCTCGCGAACACGGTGGGGCTCCTCTGCTCGAGCGTCGGGTCGAGCTCGCTGACGAGGTTCACCTCGATGCCGTCGTCTCGCACCCTCGCCCCGGCGGCCATTCCGCTGGTCGCGCCGTAGTCCACGAAGGTGTCGAGCTGGCTGGCGCCGGTGGCGGCCGGCGGCAGGAAGCGCTGCACGCCGGCGCGTGAGAGGTACACCTCCGCCACCCGGATGTCCGGCAGCTGCTCGCGCGCCTGGTCCTGGTCTGACCCCTCCAGCCGCGGCAGCTGCCCCGCCTTGGCGGCCAGCGCGGCGCGCACCGCAGCCGCGTTCCCGAACACGAGCTGGTCCCCGGAACGAGCCGTCGCGACACCGTTCGAGTAGGCGCTCAGCGAGGCGTCGCCGACCTTTGCCTGCGTGGCCGGCCCCCCCGGCGAAAGGCTCGCCGCGAACCGGTTTGCCTTGTCGCTGTCGCCGACACCCGCGATGTACGCCTCGGGCGTCGTGCCATTCGGGCCCGGGACGGCGAGCAGCGCCAGGTCGTCCTTCACCCAAGGAAGCACCTCGCTGGCCAGGTTCAGGGGCCTGCCCGCCGGGCCCGCGAGGGCGCTGGTGTCGCTCTGCAGCAGGGCCGTGAAGTTCGGCAGCTCGTCGCGCAGGCCGCGAGCCAGCTCCCCCTGGTGGCTGTCGCTGTTGACGGTCAGGTGGGCGTAGAGAGCGGCGTTGCGAGGGACATAGGCGATCGTGTCGTTCGACGGCGCGCATTCCTTCGCGACCGAGATCTCGCAGGGCACCCCGGGAACCGGCAGGAGCTTGATGATCAGGTAGAGGACGAAGATGCCGGTGACCGCGCCGACGCGGATCTTGGTTCCCCGCGAGCGTCTCGACCACCAGGCGGCGGACTCCGCCGCGGCCTGTTTCAGCCAGCGCCACGCGACCTGTCCCTTCTCGCGCAGCCAGTAGCCGATCGCCCGCAAGCGCGTCTTCGCCCTGAAGGCCAGCTCACTGGAGCGCTTGGGTTTCTCCTCCTCCGGTGGGTCCAGGGAGAAGAGCGGCTTGGTCGGGGCGGGCGCCGGGCCCTCCGGCAGTGGCGGTTCCGCCGACTCGGTTGAAGCCTGCCCCGCTGGAGGGTTCTCCGGCGCGGAGGGCTCGGTGCGCCGTGGGCTCAGCCTTCGGCGAAGCCGGGCGAGGCGAGATTCCTCGCCGTCGTTGCTCTTGGCGCCGGCTTCGCTCGAGGAATCCTCTCCTCCAGGGCCACCGGCTTCGGGCGTGCTCACGAACCGCCCCTTATAGCCGCCCCGCCCGCTGCGCGCTCCGGTTCCTCCTGCCCTTGCGGGGCACGTAATCGATGACGAGCGGGACTCCCTGGAGGTCGTAGGCGTCGCGCAGGCGGTTCTCGAGATGGAACGCCCAGTCGCGGTTGATCAGCCTGCGGTCGTTGACCTGCAGGGCGAAGCGCGGTGGCCGCCGCCCCACCTGCGCGGCGTAGTAGATGCGCAGGCGCCTGCCGTGCCGCTGCGGCGGCGGCCGATCAGCGACCACCCCGGAGATGAACCTGTTGAGCTCCGGCGTCGGGATCCGCTCCGCGGCACGGTGGGCGAGCCTGATCGCCTCGCGCAGCACAGTGGCGACGTTGCGCCCGGTGAGCGCCGAGCTGGTGATCACCGGCGGCCGCAGCCGCAGCTTCTGCGTTGCGCGCGCCCGGGCGTCGTCGATGTCAGTCCGTGAGATGTCCCACTTGTTCATGGCGAGAACCGTGGCGCAGCCGGAGCGCATGGCGACCTCGGCCACTCGCAGGTCCTCGGCGGTGAGCCCCTCGCTCGCGTCGCAGACGACGATGGCGGCATCCGCACGCTCGGCTGCGCGCTCGGAGCGCAGCTGCGCGTAGTAGCCGACACTCCCCGCGACCTTCCCCAGGCGTCGAAGCCCAGCAGTATCGACCAGGACGACGCGCTCGCCATCCACCTCGGCGTCGGTGTCGACCGGATCGCGGGTCGTCCCGGCCCGCTCGCTGACGATCACTCGGTCGGAGCCGAGCATCGCGTTGAAGAGTGAGGACTTGCCGACGTTCGGCCGCCCGAGGATCGCTATCCGCGGCGATTCCTCTTCCTCGGTGCCAGTCTCCTCGGGAAGGTGGCGTCGCAGCTCCTCCACCAGCAGATCGAGCAGGTCCCCGGTGCCGAGGCCGTGACTCGCCGAGACCGGGATGGGCTCGCCGAGGCCGAGCGCGTTCAGCTCGGCCGCCAGCGCCTCGTCCTCCGGCCGATCGATCTTGTTGGCCGCCACGATCACCGGGCGATTCGAGCGACGCAGCAGATCGGCGAGGTCCGCATCGCCGGGTCCGAGGCCGCTGCGCGCGTCGACGACGAGCAGGATCACCTCGGCGTCCTCGATCGCCGCTCGCGCCTGCGCCTGGACCGCCCTGGCGAGCTCATCGGAGTCGGCTAGGTCGACGCCGCCGGTGTCGATGAGGTCGAACTTGAGCCCGTTCCACTCGCACTCGAGCGCCCGGCGGTCCCGCGTCACACCGGGCTCCGCATCTGTGACCGCCTCGCGGCCGCCCGCCAGCCGGTTGACGAGCGTGCTCTTCCCGGCGTTCGGGAAGCCGACCACCGCCACGGCCGGGCGACGCCGCAGCGCGCGTGCCAGCGGGGGACTGCCTGCACCCCCTTCCATCAGCCGACCCCCCGCTCGCGCGCCAGCTTCGCGATCTCCTCGACGACCTCATCCGGGGTGAGATCGGTCGTGTCGATGGTGACCGCCCCCGGCGCCCGGCGCAGTGGGCTGTCCGCCCGTTCCTGATCCCGCCTGTCGCGATCCTCGATTGCCTGTCTCACCTCGTCGACAGGCTCCCTGCTGTCGACGGCGCGACGGCGAGCTCGCTCCTGCTCATCCGCCGTCAGAAAGACCTTGAGCTGCGACTCGGGGCTGACCACGGTTCCGATGTCCCGTCCCTCTGCGACGTAATTGCCGGAGGCGATCAGCTCTCGCTGGCGCTTCACCAGCGCCTGCCTCACCTGAGGATGGACCGACACACGGGAGGCCGCCACGGTGACCTCCGGCGAACGGATCCTTCCCTCGACCGGTTTGCCGTCGAGGTGAATGCTGTCGCCATCGAAATTGATGTCGAGTTCCCAGGCCAGCTCGCCGAGTCGCTCGCCGTCGTCGGGGTCGATTCCGCGCTCCAGCGCCGCCAGCGCGACGGCCCGGTACATCGCCCCCGAATCGAGATAGGTGAAGCCGAGCGCCCGCGCTACGCCCTTCGCCACCGTTGACTTGCCGGCCCCGGCAGGGCCGTCGATCGCGATCACCATGGCTCCATTAAACGGTTTCACTCCCCTGCGGCGGATATAGAGTGACGCTTGACCATGGACAGCTGGAACCTGAACGAGCTCGAGGTGCTGCCGCGTCAGCCGGAGGTGCTCGACTCCGAGTCGGAGGGCCGGGCGATTCTGATCAACCTGCCGAAGGGCGATCGGCTCCAGGAACATCAGGTGCACGAGCGGGCCTGGCTGTTGGTGATCGACGGCAACGTCGAGCTGAACACGCCGGATGGCAAGTGGGCAGCCGGCGGCCCGGGCCTGCTGGCGATCTTCGATCCGTCCGAGCGTCACGAGGTGCAGGCGGTGGAGGACTCCCGGATCCTGCTCGTGCTCTCACCCTGGCCCGGGGATGGGCACCCCTCACAGCCCGAGGAAGTTGAGGAGCGCGCCGGCGAGTAATCCGGGTCAGGTGAGCAGCGACCGAAGGTCGCGCTCGAAGCCGGGGTAGCTGACCTCGACCGACTCGAAGTCCGTGACCTCGACTCCCTCGCGGGAGGCGAGCCCGGCGACAGCCCCCACCATCGCCAGCCGGTGATCGCCGCGCGCATCGAGCGTGCCGCCGCGGAGCCCGCTCGTTCCCCGGACGGCGAAGCCGTCCGGCCGGCCCTCGATCTCCGCGCCCAGCCCGGCCAGGCCCTCGACGATCCCCGCGATTCGGTCGGACTCCTTGGCGCGCAGCTCGGCCGCACCGCTGACCACGGTCTCGCCCTCGGCGAAGCAGCCCAGCAGGGCGACCAGCGGGAGCTCGTCGATGGTGGAGGGAACGTCGTCGGCCGTGATCGCCACACCCCTCAGAGGAGCGGACCGGACATTGAGGCGGGCGATCGGTTCGGGACCCGGCTCGTGGATCTCCTCGATGGTGATCGCGGGCGGCTCGCGGGTCGTGCCCTCGGCTCGGCCCTGCATCAGGTGGGCTCCTCCCATCTCGACTCCCATGCGGGAGAGGATGGAAAGCAGGCCGATCCGGGCACGGTTGATGCCGACCTCGCGCAGTCCGAGCTCGCTTCCCTGCACGATCAGGGCCGCAACCAGGAAGAAGGCCGCCGAGGAGAAGTCGCCAGGCACCGGCACGTCTCCCGCCTCCAGCCGCTCGGTCGGGGAGACGGTGATGTTGCCGCCGTCCCGACGGATCTCGGCGCCAGCCGATGCGAGGAGGCGTTCGGTGTGGTCCCGCGTCCAGTGCGGCTCGTGGACGGTCGTGGTGCCCTCCGCAAGCAGGCCCGCGAGCAGTACGCACGACTTGACCTGCGCGCTGGCGACGGGCAGCTCGTAGTCGATGCCTCTCAGGCGCGCCCCGCGAACGCGCAGCGGTGGCAGGCGGCCGTCGCGGGCCTCGACGTCCGCTCCCATCAGGCGAAGGGGCTCCGCGATCCGGTCGACCGGGCGGCGGCGAATCGACTCGTCCCCGTCGAGGGTCCATTCACCATCGGCCTGCCCCGCCAGCCACCCGGGCATCAGGCGCAGAAGCGTCCCCGCGTTCGCGACGTCGATTTCGGCCGTACGCGGGCCGCGCAACCCGATGCCCTCGACCTCGACGAACAGGCCCCCGTGGCCGTCGGGCTCGCCCTCCCTCACGTCGGCACCGACAGCCGCGACGGCACGCAGCGTCGCACGCGTGTCGGCGGAATCGAGGTAGCCGCTGATCCTGGTCGGGCCCTCGGCCATCGCGCCGATCAATGCGGCCCGGTGGGAGACCGACTTGTCCGGCGGCGGATGGAGATCCCCGTGGAGGGGACCTGCCGGCTCAAACCTCATTGCACCCGGGACACGTCGTGGCCGAGCCCGCGGACCAGCTTCTCGGCCCGTTCCGCCTGCTCGTGGCCCGCGACGTAGAGCGAGATCGCGCCGGAGGTCATGTCGGGGGCGGGATATAGGGCCATGTCCTCGATGTTGACGCCCGCTCGCCCGAGCTCGAGCGCCACCTCGGCGACGATCCCCGGCCGGTTGGGCACCAGGACGCGCAGCTCGTGCAGCGGACCGCCCGCGATCTCGGCGTCGATCAGCTCGCGGCGACGGCGACCGGCCTGCTCATGCCAGGCGCCCACGGCGTCGCGATCTCCGGCACGGAGCAACTCGGCCGTCTCGCCGAGCCGGGCGATGACTCCGTCGATCTCCGAAGCGACCGCCTCACGGTTTCCCGCGAAGATGTCCCCCCAGATCGCCGGGTTCGCGCCGGCGACCCGGGTGGCGTCGCGGAAGCTCGGCCCGACCTCGGGCAGGTGCTCGGCTTCCTCGCTGAGGGCCGCCGCGGCCTGGGTGACGAGCACGTTGGCGAGCACGTGGGGAAGGTGGCTGACCGTCGCCATCAGGCGGTCGTGGGTTTCAGCCTCGATCGCCTGCGGCCTCGCGCCAATCTGTGAGATCGCTCGCTGCACGCGGTCGTAGAGCATGCCGCCGCTGTTCGGAGTCGGGGTGAGGTACCACCGGGCGCCCTCGAAGAGATCGTCGCGCGCATTCTCCACTCCCGCGGTCTCCGCGCCCGCGAGCGGATGTCCGCCGATGAACCGGCTCTCCGACCCGAGCGCCGCGATCACGTCCCGCTTCACAGAGCCGACATCCGTCACGGCGCAGTCCTCGCCCGCCGCGTCGAGCGCCTCCGCGGCCAACCCCGGCAGCGCGGTGACCGGTGCAGCGCAGAAGACGATCTCCGCCCCCTCCACCGCTGCCGCAGCGCTCTGGTGCACGGAATCGATCGCCCCAAGCTCCTCGGCGCGAGCGAGCAGCTCGCGATCGGGATCGAAGCCCGCAACATCGGCCTCCAGCCTGCGGCGCGCGGCCAGGCCGATCGAGCCTCCGATCAGGCCGACGCCGAGGACGGCTATCCGCATCGAGTCAGGTCAGCCGGCCTCGCGCCGCTTCCGCACCGCCGAGGCGAGCCGGTCGAGGGTCAGCACGGTGTGGTCCCAGTCCATGCAGGCGTCGGTGATCGACTGGCCGTAGACCAGCGGCTCGCCGGACTCGAGGTCCTGGCGCCCCGCAACCAGGAACGACTCCATCATCACCCCGACGATGGCGCCGTTGCCGGCGGCGAT
>DATDKQ010000358.1:0-2041 GCA_036519915.1 Solirubrobacterales bacterium
GGCTAGCCTGGAGGTGTGGCTTCGGAGCCGCGCGTGGAGTTCCTCTGGTGGCGCGAGTGTCCCTCCTGGGAGCGGGCGCTCGACATGCTGCGCGAGCAGATGGACGCGGCGGGCCTCGACCCGGACTCGATCGAGGCGCGAGAGATCGACACGGAGGAGGCGGCCGAGCGTGAGGAGTTCGTCGGCTCCCCCACGATTCGCGTCGATGGACGCGATGTCCAGCCGCCGCCCGAGGATGATCTGGCGGGGCTCGTCTGCCGGGTCTACCGGCGACGGGATGGCCGCGCCTCGCCCCTCCCCGACGCCGGCGAGGTGCGCGAAGTCCTCCGCGCGGCGGCCGCTCGCTGACGGATAGCCTCCGGGCGATGCCGTTCACTATCGGGGACAGGGCGCCCGACTTCGAGCTTCCTGCGACGACGGGGGAGCGCCACCAGCTGGCATCCGGAAGCCCGCCCGCCACCATCGTCTACTGGACATGCAATCACTGTCCCTACGCGCTCGCCTGGCACGACCGGATGCTCGACGTCGCCCGCGACTACTCGGACCGAGGGGTTCGAACCATCGCGATCAACTCCAACGACCCCGAGAGGTACCCGGCGGACTCCTTCGATGCGATGGCCCAGCGGGTGGAGAGCGAGGGCGGCTGGCCCCATCCCTATCTCCACGACGCCAGCCAGCAGGTCGCCGGGCAGTGGGGGGCGGAGCGAACTCCGCACGTCTACCTGCTCGACCCCGAGCTTCGGCTGCGATATGTGGGAGCACCGGACGCCGACTACGACGATCCGGCACAGGGCGCGGACTGGCTTCGCGACGCGCTTGACGCGGTCCTGGACGGACGCGACCCGGAGCGGCAGGAGACCGAGCCCGTCGGCTGCTCGATCAAGTGGCGGCAGTGAGATGACCGCACGACGGCGGCTGGTCAAGGTGCCGGCCTCATCGGCCAACCTCGGGCCCGGATACGACGTGCTGGCGGCGGCGCTCGCCATGCACCTCGAGCTCGAGGTGGAGGAGGTGGGGACGTTCTCGGTCGAGGCGGATGGCCTGGGCGTCCCGCTCGATCGCTCCAACCTCTGCGTCCGCGCCTTCCAGGCACTGCGTCCGGCGGATGGGATCGCCTTCCGGATCAAGAGCGAGATCCCGCTCGCCGCGGGACTGGGCTCGAGTGCGGCGGCGATCGTCGCCGGCCTGCTGGCCGCCGACCATCTCTACGAGCTCGCGCATGAGACAGCGGACGTCCTGGTCAAGGCCGCCGAGCTTGAGGGTCACCCGGACAACGTCGCGGCCGCGCTGTACGGCGGGTTCGTCATCTGCGCCGAGGACGGCAGCGGCGTAACGGCGACTCGGCTCGATCCGCCGCAGGGGGTGGAGGGCGTGGTGGTGATCCCAGGTGAGCAGGTGCCCACGGAGGAAGCGCGCGAGGCGATCCCCGAACTGGTCCCCCTCACCGACGCCGTCGCCAACATCTCGGCAGCCTCAGAGCTCGTGCTCGGCATCCAGCGCTCAGACCTCACCCTGATCGGCAGGGGGCTGTCGGATCGGCTGCACCAGGCGCATCGGGCCCGCCTCTACCCGCGTTCGATGGAGATCGTGCAGGAGGCGCCGCGAATGGGTGCGATCGGGGCGACGATCTCGGGCGCCGGACCGTCGGTGCTCGTCTGGACCTTCTGGCAGAGCACCGGCGAGGTGATGAAGGCGCTGAACGAGCGGGTGGGGGGCTGGGCTGAGGTCCAGCGGGTTCCCTTCTCACCCATGGGCGCGGACGTGCCGGAGCTGTGAGCTCCGAGGACCTCTCCCTATGGTCGGAGGACTCGTTCCTGTCGATCGCCTCGAAGGGCTCGGTCCTCTCGATCGGCTCCGTCGGCTCCTTCGCCTCGATCGGGTCGATCGGCTCCGGAGCGTCGGCGTGCTCGATTGCTTCGTTCGCCTCAGCGGGATCGGCGATGTCCTTCGCGTCCGCCGGGTCGGTGCTGTCCGCGCGAGCCCGAGACTCGATTCTCGGGGACCCGGAGCGGAGCGAGGCTGGACTGCTCTCGGCCGGGAT
>DATDKQ010000359.1:0-7587 GCA_036519915.1 Solirubrobacterales bacterium
CGGTTTCGAGCGGTATTTTCAGATCGCGCGCTGCTTCAGGGACGAGGATCTGCGCGCCGACCGACAACCGGACTTCACGCAGCTGGACATCGAGATGTCCTTCGTCGACACCGACGACGTGATCGACCTGAACGAGCGCCTTCTGGCGTTCGTGCTGGGCAAGTGCGGCGTCGAGGTCTCCCTGCCGATGCGGCGGATCACCTATGACGAGGCGTTCGACCGCTACGGCACCGACAAGCCGGACCTGCGGTTCGGTCTCGAGCTCCATGACCTCACCGAGGTGTTCCGCGGCTCGGAGTTCAACGCCTTCCGGCAGGCGATCGAGGGCGGGGCGGTCGTCCGAGGTCTGAACGCCGGCGCCCGGGAGATGTCGCGAGCCGACCTCGACGGGCTGGTCTCCGAGGCGACCGAGCTGGGCGCCAAGGGCCTGGTCTGGGCCGTGGTCGAGTCTGACGGCTGGCGCTCGCCCGTCGCCAAGTTCCTCTCCGCCGACGAGATCACTCGCGCCAATGAGGAGCTCGGCGCGAGCAAGGGCGACGTGCTCTTGGTCGTCGCCGACCAGCCGCTCGTCTCGGGCGCGGTACTCGGCGAGCTACGGCGCCGGCTCGGAGAGCGGCTCGGCATGATCGATTCGGATGCGAATGAGCTCACTTGGATCGTCGACTGGCCGCTGCTCGGGTGGGACGCCGAGGGGGACCGCTGGGATCCCCTGAACCATCCATTCACCTCGCCTGACGGCGACTTCGACCCCGGCGATCCGGGCGCCGCGCGGGCCAAGGCCTACGACGTCGTCTGGAACGGATGGGAGATTGGTGGGGGCTCGATCCGCATCAGTGACCCCGAGGTGCAGCGACAGGTGTTTGGAGCGATCGGAATCGACGAACAAGAGGCCGAGGAGCGCTTCGGCTTCCTCCTCGAGGCGCTGCGCTACGGGACACCGCCTCACGGCGGGATCGCCTACGGCCTCGACCGGATGGTCGCGCTGCTGTACCGCACGGACTCGATCCGCGACGTGATCGCCTTCCCGAAGACCGCATCGGGCACGGATCCGCTGACCGGCGCCCCCGCTCCCGTGGACGAGCGCCAGCTGCGCGAACTGGGGATCTCCGTCCGAAGCGGGGGTGGAAAGGGCTAGTCAGATGGAAGGCCGCCTTCCGCCCGGCGACGATGATCTGTTCGAGTGGACGGATGCGCCCGCGCGGCCGCCCCGGCGGGACCGCCAGCCGGGGACAGGTGAGCGCGAGCGTGTCGGGCGCCGCAGTGACACAGAGGAGAGGCGCCGCGTGCGCGGCGAAACCGGCGAGTTCGAGCGCAGCGGCAGGCGGCCGCCGCCCGGACGCCGGGCCCGCCGGCGCGATCTGCCGGCGAGGGTGCGTCGCCGCCAGGATCTGATGATCGGCGCGGGCGTGGCGCTGGTGATCGTCCTGGTGATCGTCGCGATCTCGAGCGGGGGGGGCGGGAGCAGCGAGCCGACGATCGGGTTGAAGCGCCTGGTCGGCCAGTCGATCGTCGCCAGGCTCGGCGCCAAGGGGCCCGATCAGGTGCTGATCCGGCGGGTCAGGCAGGGGCGGGTCGGCGGCGTGATCGCCTTCAACAGGGACGCCACCAAGCTCAAGGCCGACATCGCGACCCTCCAGCAGGCCGCGAGTGCCGGCAACAGCCCGCCTCTGCTCGTGATGACCGATCAGGAGGGCGGCGACGTGAAGCGGCTGCCGCAGGGCCCGCCGAACGCCTCGCCGGCCCAGCTCGGCCGAAGCGGCGACGAGAACCAGGCCCGCGACCAAGGGAAGGCGACGAGCTCCTACCTGAGGGGCCTCGGCGTCAACGTCGACCTGGCGCCGGTGCTCGACGTCGCTCATCAGAACACCGCGGCCACGATCAAGAGCCGCACCTTCGGATCGGACCCGGCCGTGGTCACCAAGGTCGGGGTCGCCTTCGCACAGGGGCTGCAGGATGGCGGGGTGGTGGCCACGGCAAAGCACTTCCCCGGTATCGGCTCGGCAACGGTGAGCACCGATGAGCGGCCCACGGACATCGCGGCGACCAGTGACCAGCTGCAGAACGACCTCGAGCCGTTCAAGGGCGCGATCGCAGCGGGGGTGAAGATGGTGATGGTCTCGACAGCGGGCTACCCGACCCTCGGTTCCAAGAAGCAGGCGGCGTTTTCGCCCGCGATCGTGGGCGGGCTGCTGCGCGATCAGCTCGGCTTCGACGGCGTGGTGATCACTGACGATCTGGAGGCGCCGTCCGTGACCGAGACGACGGCACCGGTGGTGGCGGCGTCCGGTGCGATCAGGGCAGGGGACGACCTGCTGCTCTACGGTCAGAGCGCGGGCGCTTCCGACCGGGCCTTCCGGTCGCTGGTCAGCGAGGTGAAGAGCGGCGACCTCAACCGCTCGCTGTTCCAGGACGCCTACGACCGGATCACGTCACTGAAGGACAGCCCCACGGGATAGGGTCACGCGCGAATTTCCTGTCCACTCTCCGACGGGAGGGAGTCCCGTGAACGACGTTCTTCGGCCCGACGACACGCGCGATGCGCTGCGCAAGGTCGGCGGGCTTCTGATCGGGCTTGCCGCACTGATGATCTACATCCGCAAGGGGCCGTTCCTTGCGACGAACAACCAGCAATGGGCGGCGTTCCCGATATTCCTCGTGCTAGCGATCCCCGCCGTCTACCTGTACGGGAGCATCCTCACCCGGCCCCAGACCGGCGAGCTCCAGCCCTGGCAGGCGGTGCACAACGTCCTCGGCCTGATCTTCGTGCCGTTTGCGCTGGGGCAGTTCGTGGACGTCATCGGGGGGACGCCGACTGCCTCCCTGAACATCTTCTGGATCTTTGCGGTGACCGCGGCGCTCGCCTTCTACGCGGGCGCCCGGGCCGGGGTGCGGGTTCAGTTCCTGCTCGGATCGATCGCGGTGATCGTCTCCTGGACGGCGCTCTGGGACAAGATCCTCTCCGGGGGGATCAGCGCGCACTGGGGCATCTACCGCGGGCTGCTCGGGATCCTCGCGATCGGGCTGCTGGCGGCCGCCCTGTACGTCTGGCGCAACAACCCCGGCGGCGACGACGTGGGCGCCAGCGCGACCGCTCCCTCGGGGGACCTCGGCCTCTGGAAGGCATCGGAGCTCGTCACCGGCGCCGGCATCGCGGCGGTGATCGCCTGCGCCCTGGGAATCACGGCGATCGGCAACCTGAACCCGCTGAGTGGGAGCACGCCGCCGATCCAGACCAGCAACTTCTGGGACATCATGCTGCTGCTGGTCTCCCTTGGGCTGGTGGCGATCGGCTCGCAGATCGGGCCTCGGGGACCGGTCTACGTCGGCGGGATCGGCCTGGCGCTGTTCCTGGTGATCGCCGGCCTGGACCTCAACTCGGACAATCCGAATCCGTTCAAGTTCGGTATCTGGCCGTGGGCGCTGCTCGTCCTCGGCCTGATCGGCATCGGGCTCAGCTTCACGCGTGAGGCGAGCCTCGGCGACCAGCCACGGCGCTTCACCGAGAACCTGCGCAGAGAATGATGCGAGGGTGCTCCGCAGGAGCAACCCGTCTTGATGAGCACGGAGGACTCAGCCGAGCTCGCTCGCCGCTTCCTGGCCGCCCTCAGCGCCGGCGACCGGGCTGCGGTGGGCCAGCTCGTCCATCCCGAGGTCGAGATCCGCACTGAGCGGACCGTCCACCGCGGCCGCCTCGCCGCGATGAAGTGGTCGGGCAAGGTCTTCGACCACCTGTTTCGGCGCTACGTGCCCGTCGAAATCGAGGAGACTCCGAGCGGGGTCCTGGTCCACGCCGAGCTGCAGTACGTCTGGCGGGACAGCGGGAAGGTCGGTGACACCTCCCGCGTCGCGATCGAGCTCGGGATCCGCGACGGACTGATCTCCTCCTGGTATCTGCTCGACGAGCCTGACTAGACGAAAGCCGGTGCTAGGGTTGAATCCAGGCCCGAGCCTGTACGCCAACCGCTTCAAACGTTGACCCAACACAACTGGCTTGGGGGTCGATTTCCGGCAGTCCCTCGGGATCGTCGGTAGACCACCACCTATGCGACACGGGTTACCAAGCCGGAGCGGAAAACGGCAGGCTGGAGCCTCCTTAACCTTGACCGGGTGAACAGGGATCTCTTAGAGGAGTACCTGGCCGACCATTCGCGGCGCGGGCCGGCGCCGGAGGGCGCCTTCAGCGGCTCGGCCGGGGGTGCGCCGTGCGGGGATGTGGTCCGGATTTCGCTGCTGGCTCGCGGGGGCCGCATCGAGCGCGTCAGATTCGATCACGAGGGTTGCTCCGCGACGGCTGCGGCCGCCGCCGCGACAGCCGAGCTCGCAGAGGGAGCGCCGGTGCTCGAGGCGGCGCGGGTGGGTCCCGACGAGATCAGCGCAGAGCTCGGCGGTCTCGGGCCAAGTCATCGCCACGCGGCGGTCCTCACCGCGGATGCGCTCCACCGTGCGCTCTCCGGCCTCGCCGGCTCTGGGCTGAAGCTCGCCCGGACGCCGAGCGACGGCGAGCGGGTGCTGGTTGCGCTGAGTGGCGGGGTGGACTCGGCCGTCGCAGCCCTGCGCGAGCGCGAGGCCGGGCGCGAGGTCGTCGCGGTCACCCTGAAGCTCTGGGCCGACCAGCGCACCGACGGCGAGCGCAGCTGCTGCTCGCCCGAGGCGGTGCTCGGCGCTCGCCGGGTCGCCCATTCGCTCGGGATCCCCCACCTGACCCTGGATCTGGAGACCGAGTTCCGCGCCGGCGTGGTCGGTCCGTTCCTGCGGGGCTACACCGAGGGGAGCACCCCAAACCCGTGTGTGCTCTGCAACGGGGACCTGCGAATCGACGCGATGATCGCCCTGGCCGGCCGCCTCGGCGACGCCAGGCTCGCGACCGGCCACTATGCGCGGATCGTCGACGACGGCGACGGCCCGCTCCTCGCCGCCGCGGCGGATTCGGCAAAGGACCAGACCTACATGCTCTCGGGCCTCCGGCCCGGTTCCCTCGCCCGGCTGCGCTTCCCGCTGGGCGAGTTGACCAAGCCGGAGGTGCGCGAGATCGCCTCGCGCGCCGGGCTCGAGGTTGCGGGCCGCGCCGAGAGCCAGGACCTCTGCTTCCTCGCCGGCCAAGGCAAGCGGGAGTTCCTGCGGCGCCACGCCGGTCTCGATGAGCGGCCGGGGGACGTCGTCGACCGGCGTGGTCGCCGGCTCGGCTCGCATGCCGGCCACCACAACTTCACCGTCGGCCAGCGGCGCGGCCTGGGCGTGGGCGGCGGAGAGTCGCTCTTCGTGCTCGCCACGGATGCCGCCACCAACACGGTGGTCGCGGGCCCGCGGAGCCAGCTCGCCACCCGGAGGGTCCGGATCCGTGGCGCGCGGTTGCACCGGCCCGCGGAGCGCGTGGACGGGGTCCGCCTTCGCTACCACTCGCCCAGGCGCGACTGCCGCCTTGAGTTGAGCGGCGATCCCAGCGAGGCGGTCGTCGCCCTCGCCGAGCCGGTGGACGGGGCAGCCCCGGGTCAGGTCGCATGCCTCCTGGACGGCGACCTCGTCGTCGGTCACGGCACGATCGTCTAGGGGTCCCGCCCCCGCACGCCGTCCTTAGACTCCGCCGCATGAAGGCCGAGGAGATCCGCAAGACCTATCTCTCCTTCTTCGAGGAGCGCGGGCACATGGTCGTGCCCTCGGCCTCGCTGGTGCCCTCGGTGCACGACCCGTCGGTGCTTCTGACCACGGCCGGGATGCAGCCCTTCAAGCCCTACTTCCTCGGCCGGGAGCAGCCGCCGGCGTCGAGGGTCACGGACGTGCAGCGCTGCTTCCGCACTACCGACATCGAGGAGGTCGGGAACACCAAGCGGCACCTCACCTTCTTCGAGATGCTCGGCAACTGGAGCTTCGGCGACTACTTCAAGGAGCAGTCGATTCACTGGGGCTGGGAGCTGTCGACCGAGGGCTTCGGGTTCGATCCCGAGCGGATCTGGGTGACCGTCTTCGAGGGCGACGACGAACTCGGCCTCGGCCCCGACACCGAGGCCATCGAGATCTGGCGCGGAGTCGGCGTGCCCGAGGAGCGAATCGTGCGGCTGCCGCGCTCAGAGAACTTCTGGCAGGCCGGCCCGACCGGGCCCTGCGGCCCCTGCTCGGAAATGTACTTCGACCGCGGCGAGGAGTTCGGCCGGCCGGGGGACCTCCCGGGCGACGACACCGACCGCTTCCTCGAGTACTGGAACCACGTCTTCATGACCTACGACCTGGCCGAGGACGGCACGCTCGCGGAGCTGCCGATGAAGAACATCGACACCGGCATGGGCGTCGAGCGCATGGCGGCGATCCTCCAGGGAGTCGACTCGGTGTTCGAGACCGATTCGCTGCGGCCGCTGATCGAGCTGGCCGAGGAGCTCTCCGGCCGCTCCTATTCGGACGGCGGCCCGACCACCCGCGCCATGCGCATCCTGGCCGACCATGCCCGCGGCACGGCGGCCCTGATCGCCGACGGCGTCGTGCCCTCGAACGAGGACCGCGGCTACGTGCTCCGCCGGATCATGCGCCGCGCGATCCAGCAGGGCCGCTCGATCGACCTGCCGTCCCCCTTCATGGAGCGCTTCGCCGGCCGTGCGCTGGACCTGCTCGCTCCGGCCTACCCGGAGCTCGCCGCGGAGCGCGAGAACGTGATGCGCTGGGCGACGGACGAGGAGGAGAGCTTCGGCCGCACCCTCGAGCGCGGCACCCAGATGCTCGCCGACCTGATCCGTCACGCCCACGAGGACCGCACCTCGTGGATCGACGCCGAGGACGCCTTCAGGCTCCACGACACCTACGGGTTCCCCTACGACCTGACCAAGGAGCTGCTCGCTGAGCAGGGGCTCTCGGTGGACGATGAGGGCTTCGAGGAGCTGATGGACGAGCAGCGTTCGCGGGCGCGCACGGGGTCGGCCACGGCGCACGGCTCCGAGGACCACCACGGCGCTGTGCTCAGCTTCGCGTCGGCGGCCCCGCCGTCGCGCTTCGTCGGCTACCAGAAGCTCCGCGCCGAGACCAGCCTGCTGGCCGCCCAGGGTGATGACGCGCGCGCCCTGGTCAAGTTGGAGGAGAGCCCCTTCTATGCCGAGGGCGGCGGCCAGGTGGCGGACTCGGGCGAGGTTCGCTGGGAGGGCGGCAATGCCCGGGTCGCCGACGTCTACCGGATCGGGGACGACCAGGCGGTGGAGCTCGACAGCCCGCTGGACGGACTCACCCCCGGTGCCCTGGTCGAGGCGGAGGTCGACCACGTCGCGCGCTTCGCCACGATGCGGAACCACACGGCGACCCACCTGCTCCACGCGGCGCTCAGGGAGCGGCTCGGGACCCATGTGCGCCAGGCGGGCTCGGCGGTACGGCCCGACAAGCTCCGCTTCGACTTCACCCACGGCGCCCCGCTGACCAACGAGGAGCTGCGCGACGTCGGCGATCGCGTCAATGACTGGATCAAGGAGAGCCACGCGGTCCGCGCCTTGGAGATGTCTCGGATGGAGGCGGAGCGGCTCGGCGCCATGGCCCTGTTCGGCGAGAAGTACGGCGACTGGGTCCGCGTAATCGAGGTGGAGGACGTCTCCCGCGAGCTCTGCGGTGGCACCCATG
>DATDKQ010000360.1:0-3111 GCA_036519915.1 Solirubrobacterales bacterium
AACCGGGATCCGTGGTTAGCCCGGGAGGAGCCCAGGCGGGGCCCTGCTGACGACCTGGGTGGTGTCCGGCATGAAGGCGGCGTCAGCCTGACTCCGGCTCTTCTGCGGAACGTGGGAACCTGTCGTCCCGATGCAAAGGGAACCCCTCAAGGGAGCGGACCTTTCGAGAGGGGACGTACCGAGGCGGGGCACAGGGGCAGAGTGCCTCGTCGTAGCGAGGAAGCCGGCGAAAGCCGGTGGAGCGAAGGGGGCACGTCAACCAGCACCGACCGTCGGCCAACTGGCAACAGGAGGAGCCGATGAGCGGGGCAAAGCCGTTTGCGATCTCAAAGCAGGAGGTGTGGAAGGCGTATCGGCAGGTGAAGTCGAATGGGGGAGCGGCCGGCGTCGATGCGGAGTCGATTGAGGGCTTCGAGCAGGATCTGAAGGGGAATCTCTATCGGCTCTGGAATCGCATGGCGTCGGGGACGTACTTTCCGCCGCCGGTGCGGGAGGTGGTGATTCCGAAGCGGGATGGGGGCGAGAGGAAGCTGGGGATTCCGACCGTGACCGATCGGATCGCCCAGGCGGTGGTGAAGCGGTACTTGGAGCCGAAGGTGGAGCCGAGCTTTCACGGCGACTCCTACGGATATCGGCCGAGGAAGTCTGCGGTCGATGCGGTTGGCCGGGCCCGGGAGCGGTGCTGGCAGTACGATTGGGTTGTTGATCTTGACATCCGGGTCTTCTTCGACACCCTCGATCACGACCTCGTCAAGCGGGCGGTCCGGAAGTATACCGACTGTCGGTGGGTTCTCCTCTACGTGGAGCGGTGGCTCACGGCTCCGATCCAACGGGAGGATGGCACGCTGACGGCGCGGCCGGCAGGGACTCCACAGGGGGGCGTCGTAAGCCCGCTGCTCGCGAATATCTTCCTGCATCTGGCGTTCGATACCTGGATGAAGCAAACGTTCCCCCAGATGCCGTTCGAGCGGTACGCGGACGATATTCTCGTGCACTGTCGGACTCGGGAGCAGGCGGAACGGGTTCGGCAGGCGGTGCAGGAGCGGCTCGCGCGATGCAAGCTGGAGGTCCATCCGAGCAAGACCAAGATCGTATACTGCCAGGATTCGAATCGACGCGCGAGCTATCCGGAGACGAGTTTCGAGTTCTTGAGCTTCACGTTTCGCCCACGGCGGGCGCGGGACCGACGCGGAGCCTACTTCGTGAGCTTCAGTCCGGCGGTGAGCCGGGCGGCAGCGAAGCGGATCCGCCAGGAGATGCGTCGGTCGTGGCGTCTCCCACGGCGCACCGACAAGGCCCTGACGGACCTGGCGCACATATTCAATCCCGTCATCCGTGGCTGGATTGGGTACTTCGGCCACTACCACAAGTCCGCGCTCTATCCGGTCTTCCGACACCTCAATCTCACCCTGGGTTGGTGGGCCATGCGGAAGTACAAGCGGTTGAAGGGGCATCGCCGGCGGGCGGAGCATTGGCTGGGCCGGATCGCCCGGCGGCAGCCGACGCTGTGCGCTCACTGGCAGCTCCTCGGGGTGAGGCCGACGGCTGGTTGATAGGAGCCGTATGAGACACCCTGTGTCAACCCCCCACCGGTTGAAGAGTCGAGAGCGGCTGGGCAGCTCGGTGGCGCGTGACGTCGTAGGGACGGCGGTCCTGCCAGCAACGCCAGAGCACACGGACCCAGGCGCGGGCCAGGATCCGGATAGCGTGAGGATGATCACAGCCGCGGGCGCGGGCGCGCGCATAGATGGCGGCGGCCCACGTCGAGGCGTGACGGGAGTTGTCCGCGAACGTCGTGAGGGCCTGGCGGAAGCGTTTATTGCAGGCCCAGCGGAAGGTGACGCCCCGGTGTTTGCCGGAGGCCCGGGTGACCGGGGCGACGCCGGCTTCGGCGGCGAGCTGGTCGTCGGTGGGGAAGCGGGCCCGGTCGTCGCCGAGTTCGGCGAGGATCTGGGCGGCGTTGACGGCCCCACTGCGCGGGAAGCTCTGGACGAGCGGGCCATCGGCGTGCTGGGCCAAAGCGGCCGCGATCGCCGCGGAGAGTTGCTGGATCTGGGCGCCGAGGGGCGTGAGAACCGCGACCAGGGCCTGGACCAGTTCGCCGCTGGCCTCGGTCTCGGCGTTGCCGGTGCGACTGAGCGGGGCGCGGCGGAGCCGGGTCAGCAGCTCGGCCGGCGAGCGGCGGCCGCAGTAGGCATGCCGACGGAGGAACAGCGCCAGGCGGCGCTCGCCCAGGCGCTCGGCGCGCTGGGGCGTGGGGTAGCGCGTGAGGAAGGCGAGCGCGATCGGGGAATCCACGTCGGCGAAGATGGTCGCGGCGCCGGGCCAGAAGCGCTCGAGGAGGGCGCGGAGCTGATTGGCGAGGGCGACGCGCTGAGCGACGAGGTCATCGCGGCCGCGGACGAGGGCGCGGAGGGCGCGGGTCTCATCGGCGAGGGGCAGCAAGGGGCGGAAGCGGTGGCCATCGGTCCGGAGCAGGTCGCCGAGCAAGTAGGCGTCGCCGGGGTCGCTCTTGCCGCCAGCGGCCGAGTAGCGGGGGCGGCAGGCCTTCACGGCATTGGGGTGGATCGGGACGACCGGGAAGCCGGCGTCCAGGAGGGTATCGACGACGAGGCCGGAGGGGCGCTCGAGGGCGACGGGCAGCGTGGCGGGGGGCGCGAAGCGGGCCAGCCGCTGGACGAGCTCGGCCAAGCCCGCTGCGGTGTGGGGCACCGTCCCGCGCCAGCGGACGGTGCCGGTCTCGTCGAGCACACAAACAGCGTGCGTGGTGGCGGCCCAGTCCAGGCCGACGACGAAGGACATTGCGTGCCTCCCTGGGACTGCGAGACACTGCCGCGGGAGAGGTCCTGCCGGTCGCTCACTGATTGGCGCTCTGGGCTTCAGGTGCCCGTGGCGCTGCACCCTGTGGCCGGTTGGGGCCTCTCTTGGTGTGAGTCGAGGGAGCAGGTCTCATACTGGCCGTCACGCGGCAAGCCGATGGGGCTCTCCTCGACTCCCGGGACCGTCATAGCGCTCACCATCCGCCATCCGCGGCCCCGGCACCAAGAAACGCGATCGCCAGGAGCCCGTAGGAGCCACGATCTCGGGCCGACCCATATCTCGGTATCCCCC
>DATDKQ010000361.1:0-5142 GCA_036519915.1 Solirubrobacterales bacterium
TGTCCCCCACGCCCAGCGCCGGGTCCAGCCCGGAGTCGGCCACGAGTTGGTCGTGCTCACCCCGGGCGGCTTCGAGCAGTTCTTCCGCGACCTCGCCGAGGCCGAGCGCAACGGCACCCTCGGCCCGGACGCCTACGCGGAGGCGTCCGAGCGCGCCGGCATCAGCTGGCTCTGACCCCACGCCCAGCGCTCACCCGTCGGCCGGCGGGATGTTGTGGTTGAGGCGGAAGAGGTTGTCCGGGTCGTAGCGGCGCTTCAGGCCGCGGAGCCGCTCCCAGTTTCCACCCGGATAGGCCGCGCGGATGGTCTCCTCGTCGTCCTCGCCGAGGAAGCCGACGTACCCGCCCGCGCCGTTCTTGCCCAGAGCGCGGGCAATGCCCTCGACCCAGCCGTCATGGGTTTCCTTCTCGGCCGGGTCCACGTACATCGCCGCGACATTCACGAGCATGCCCCGATCGCGGTGGGCGAACGCCGTGGCGTCGTTCGGCGTCCGGGCCATCGCTCCGCCGAGGACCCGGATCTGGACGGCCCTCATCGGCGCTGTCGACTTGGGCAGCCACTCGAGGATCCCGTCCGCGGCCTTCGCATCGAGCGAGTCGGCGAAGAAATTCGTCCCGGCCCCGAACTGAGCCTCCTGTTCCGGACCCTCGTAGAGCTCTGGGTAGCGCATCGGCCGCAGCACGTCGGCGAGCGGCTCAGCGAGGGCGCGGAAGGGAGCGATCACGCCCTCGGCCTGGTCCGGTGGGCCGACGTAGGCCATCAGAGCCATGACGACCGGCTTGCCGTGTGCCGCCTCCGGCAGGAACGGCATCGGCGGCGCGATCATGATGTTCGCGATGGTCGAGAGCTCCTCGGGGGCCGCATCAGCCGCCTCGAGGAAGCCGGTGATCGTCTCCGGGGTGGCCGGGAGGATCAGCATCCCGCCGACGACGTCCGAGATCTCGTGCAGTCGCAGCCGGAGCCGAGTGGCGACGCCGAAGTTCGACTCGCCCCCGCGGATCGCCCAGAAGAGATCGGGCTCCGACTCCTCGCTCACCTGAACCACATCGCCGTCGGCGGTGACCACCTCGGCCGCCAGCAGATCGTCGATGGTCAGGCCGTTCTTGCGGGCCAGGAAGCCGATGCCACCGGCGAGGGCGATGCCGCCGATCCCGACCGAGCCGGCGTCGCCGAGGCCGGTGACGCGCCCGCGCTCGCCGGTGGCGACCGTGTACTGGGCGGCCGTTGCCCCGGTTCCGACCCAGGCGGAGCGTTCCTCGTCATCGATCTCGATCGAGTTCATGCCTGAGAGGTCGATGACAAGCCCGCCGTCGGAGGTCCCGTAGCCCGCGCGGCTGTGGCCACCGCTGCGAACCGCGAGCTCCAGGCCGGTCTCCCGCGCGGCGGTCACGACGCGCACGACGTCGTCCGCATCGGCTACCCGCGCAACCGCGAGCGGCCGCCGGTCGATCCCCTTGAAGAAGACCTGGCGGGCCTCGTCGTAGGCGCCTTCCTGTGGCGTGATCAGCTCTCCTTCGAGCTGGGACCGAAGCTGATCGGTCGGAACATCCTTGGCTTGCTGTGTTGGCGACATGCTTCCCCCTTCGTGTGGGACGGGATTTGTTGGACTCGAAGAAATGACGAACTCCGGTCCCGAAATGTGACGCTCACGACTAGAGGAAAAGACGACTCCCGGTCCCAAAACTCATCGCGCCACGTGCCGCGATCGGGGCTTAAAGGGATTCTCATCTGGCGCTAAGTGCGCCTTGATCGAACGCGGCAACGGTTAAACGATGGAGTCTCACGCCGGGTCAGACAAGGGCTTCGCCTTGATACGGCGCCATGCCCTCGGTGGAATCGCGGGCAACGAGCTCCTCACAATGTCTATCGCCGGGATCCTCGTCGTGCTGCTCGCCGCCGAGTTCCTCACGCTGCTCGACCTGCGCGATCTGCTCAGCGTCCACATGATTCTCGGGCTCATCCTGATCCCGCCCGTCCTGCTCAAGCTCGGCAGCACCGGCTATCGCTTCGCGCGCTACTACACCAGGTCGCCTGCCTATCGAGAGAAGGGCCCGCCCTTCCTGCCGCTGCGGCTGATGGCCCCCGTGCTGGTCGCATCGGCGCTCGGGATGTTCATCACCGGCGTTTGGTTGTTGGTGATCGGTCACAAGTCCGACCAGGTCCTCTTCTTCCACAAGGCCTCAGTCATCGTCTTTGCGGTCGTCTTCGCGATTCATCTTCTGGCCTACGGCCTTCGGACGATCCGAACCCTGAAACGCGCCTGGCACCAACAGCCGGGGCTGCCTGGAGGCGGTCTGCGCTCGACATTGGTCGCATCCTCGCTCGGCGCCGGAGTGGCCCTGGCGATCGTGCTGTCGGACCTGATCTCCGACTGGCATGCCGGCCCGCACTTCGGCTAGCACGCCCTAAGGGAGGCGCTTGATCAGCTTGATCTTCCTTGACTTCAGATTGGGGTCCCCGTTGGTGGGGGTGTAGGTGACCTTCGCCTTGACGCTGACCCGGCCGCGTCTGTTGAGGCTCCTGCGCTTCTTGCCCTTCGACTTGATCGGCAGTTTCACCTTTCCGGCGGCGCTCACATTCTTGCTCTCCACGGCGCCACCCCCGGCCGACTGGGGCTTCAGCCCCTTGTCGCGAAGCACGAGCTCGCCAGGTCCCGGCACGACGACGGTCAACTTCGCCGTGCCGCGTTTCTTGTTCAGGAGGACCTTGCCGAAGCTGAAGTCGTTCGAGGGGCACGGCGGCACCCGGGTGCCGGGCTCTCCGAAGCGCTGCACGCGATTGTTATCCGAGTCGGCGACGTAGAGGGCGCCACGGCAGTCGAACCCGGAGGCGAAGGGGAAGTTGAGCTGACCGGGTCCGGAGCCGCCGGTCCCCGCCTGGCAGGTCGTCACCGCATCGCAGATCTCGAAATCGGTGGCGCCGGCCGGAATCACGTCCCAACCGAAAGCGCGCAGGAACATCCCCTGGGCGGTGAACACGGAGACGCGGTGGTTGCTGCTGTTCCCGTCGGTGACGAAGAGCGTTCCCGCAGAGTCGATCGCGACGCTGGTTGGCTCATTGAGCTGACCTGCGGCCGGGCCCCCGCTTCCATTTGCGCAGACCACGGTGCAGACGTCGACCCCGGCGCCGCCGACGTTGCGGCCGAACGCGCGCTGGAAGCCGCCCTGGGTCGTGAACACCTCGACCCGTTGCCCCGGGTCATCGGCCACGTAGAGATTTCCGGCCCCGTCCACCGCCCCCAGTCGCGGCTGGTTGAGCTGACCGGCACCACCGCCGGAGACGCCCTGCTGGCAGCTCGTCGTGCAGACCTCGAGCGCCGAAGCGCCGGTCGCAACACTCCAGCCAAAGGCGCGTAGGAATGCACCCTGCGAGGTGAAGACCGAGACACGCGCGTTGAAGAACTCGGGCACGTACACGTTGCCCTGCTGGTCCAGCGACACTCCCTCGGGGGACAGCAGCTGTCCCGCGGCTGATCCCGCTCCCCCGATCGAGCGCAACACCGCACCCTGGGGGTTGAAGACAACGATGCTGTCGTCATTCTGGCTGGCGACGTAGAAGTTTCCCGCCGTGTCGAACGCGCCTCCCTCCGGATTGTCGACCTGGCCGGCGCCGAACGTCCGTAGGAAGGCACCACCGGGGGCGAAGACGGCAATCCGGTCGTTGCCGGAGTCATCGACGTAGACGTTGCCGTCCGGGCCGATCGTCACACCGATCGGAAAGCTGAGCTGGCCCGGATTCGCTCCTGGAGCCGCCGGGCCGTACTGGGAGAGCGGCCCAAAGGCGGCGGCATGTGCTGTAACGAGAAGGGCCGAGAGGCAGGCGAGCCCAAGGCTCCAGGCGAGCCGCAAGACCCGACGAGATCCATCCCTGGGTCGACTCACAGCGGCGATCCTATTTGGTCCCCCTACAACGCGCTGGGACCAGTCCTCAGGCCGCTCCGCCCCCCTCGAGGATTCGCTTCAGGTCGCCGAAGTTCGAGTCGACTCCGCGTTTGACGATGCGAGAGGCGAGCGGGCCGAGCGCCCCGGCGATCCCCGTCAGCTCGACATCGGCGGCCAGCTCCATGAGCGTCGCAGCATCGTCTGACTCGAAGCTGTAGCGGTAGAGGAAGGGCGTCGGGCCCGATGTCGTCCGGATCGTGAATGCGGTCGGGCGCTCGCGGTCGACGACCTCGAGGTCGTTCTGCGCCCGACCGCCGGGAAGGTCGCGCTCCATCACGTAGGTCGACCCGGGCTCGCCCTCCCCAGAGGTCACGGCCACCGCCTGAACCGCCGAGTTCCAGCGCGGGAAGTTGCGCGGATCCGAGACGTAGTCGAAGACCTCTTCGACTGGCCGTTCGATTCGCACCGAGGCCTCGAACTCCATCTACCAACCCTAACCACGGCTCTATTCAACCATCTGGTTTAATATCTCGCCGATGACGACCGCGCAGCTCGACCGCACCTTCGCCGCCCTCGCCGACCCGACCCGCAGGGCGATCCTCGGGCGGTTAGCCTCGGGCGACGCGACCGTGAGCGAGCTTGCCGAGCCACTGCCGATCAGCATCCAGGCTGTCTCCAAGCACCTCAAGGTGCTTGAGGGCGCCGGCCTGATCACGCGCGGGCGGACGGCGCAGCTTCGTCCCTCCCACCTCGAGGGGACTCCGCTGAAGCAGGTCGCCGACTGGGTCGAGGGCTACCGGGGCTTCTGGGAGATCGGCTTCGGGCGGATGGACGAGCGGCTGCGCTCCAGGCGGAAGGCGTCCCGTGGCTGAGGCATCCGGCGGCAACGGCGGGCCGGACATCGAGCTCACCTGGACCTTCGAGGCGCCTCGCCAGGAGGTCTGGCGCGAGTGGACCGAGCCGGACCGCTTCGCCGACTGGTACGGCGGGCCGACCGGCAAGGTCCCGCTCGACACGGTGTCAATGGATGTGCGCCCCGGAGGCAGGTGGAGCATGGTGATGCACGCCCAGCGCGGCGAGATCCACTGGGACGGCGAGTACCTCGAGGTGGATGAGCCCAAGCGCCTCGTCTTCACCGTGACGGATCAGCCCGACGGGGACATCTACGACACCTGCACCGTCGTCCTCACCGAGATCGACTCGGACCGGACCGAGATGCTCTTCCAGCAGAGCGGCGGGCACATGTCCCCCGAGGGCTACC
>DATDKQ010000362.1:0-2760 GCA_036519915.1 Solirubrobacterales bacterium
TACCCTGGGGTGATGGCCGGCGCGCCCTACGTGATCATCGCCCTGCTCTCCGGGCTCGCGACGGGCATCGTCGGCCGCGCCAAAGGCAGCTCATTCTTTCTCTGGTTCCTGATCGGGACGGTCCTGCCGATTCTGGGGCTGATCGCCGCGATCCTCTACCGATCCGAACACGAGGAGCCGGAGCGGCGCTGCCCGACCTGCAGCAAGATCCTCAAGCTCCACGTCCAGGTCTGCCCGCGCTGCGGGACCGATCTCTACCTGCCTGATCCCTCAGAGGTCAGGCCCGGCCCCGCGCACCGCTAGCTGTTTCTCGCCAGCGCCGGAATCCAACCGCCAGAAGCATCGCCAGCGTGGCCGCCACCGCAAGGAAGGTCCAGAAGGCCAGAGCAATTGCGTGGGCGTCGCAATCGGTCACAAAGTCCCGGCCGACTTCACAGGTGGGCCAACCCACTCCACTCTCGATTCATCGGAGGCGCTGGAGCAGTTCTGAAACGGATGGTGTCTACCTGAGCCAGGTGCGGACGATCGCGTTCGCGAAGCCGAGCCCGTACCGCATCACGGCCGGCTTCTTCGAATGGCCGTGGGTGCGCTTGGCGACCGTGACCGGGACCTCCTTGGCCGGGATGCCGCGCTTGATCGCCTCGATCAGGAACTCCGAGGTGTGGAACTGCTCCTGGCGCAGGACGAGCTGGGGCAGGACGGTGGTGCGGACCGCCCGGTAGCCGTTCGAGCAGTCCGAGACCTTGGTCCGGGTGATGAAGGAGACGACCTTGTTGAAGAAGACGATCCCCCGCTCCCGTGAGCGGGAGTTGGGATCCGCTTCACCCAGAACGCGCGAGCCATGCGCGACGTCGACCTCGTCGTCCAGCACGGGCTTGACCAGGCGCTCCATCTCACTCGCCAGATGCTGCCCGTCCGCGTCGAGGGTGACCACCACCAGTGCGCCCGACTCCGCCATCAGGCGGTAGCCGGTGCGCAGTGCGGCGCCGCCCCCGCGGTTGATCACGTGCCTGGCGACCACCGCTCCGGCCTTCGCGGCCTCCTCACTGGTGTCGTCGCCCGAGCCATCGTCCACCACCAGGACGGCCGTCGGCTCGCTACAGACCTCCGGCGGGATGCTCCGGACCACATCGCCGACGCTCTCGGCCTCGTTGTAGGCGGGAATGACCACGGCGATTTTGTCGCGGAAGCGCTCGGGGAGCTTCGCCTCGCGGAACTCCTCCCAGGCGAGCCCCTCGAGCAGGGCCGAGAGCTGCTGATTCATCCGGGAGCTCTCGGTCAGCGCGCGCAGGACCAGAAGGAAGAGAACGACGATCGCGAAGACCGCGAGCCCCAGGATCCGCCCACCGTTGCCGCGGTTGAAGGAGAAGGCCGAGAGCAGCGCGTTGAGCAGCTCGGTGCCCGAGACGATCGCCAGGGCGATCCCCCCGAGCAGGGCCAGCAGAACCGCGCCGTTCGACAGCGACCGCCGCCTCCAGATCGCGAACGCGATCAGGAGAACGGCGAGAACGAGGCCGAAAGCGCGCAGCGCGGTCAGCTCTGCCGGGAACAGCGAGGCAATCATGGGGACGGTCAAGGCGGCGGCCAGAATAGCCCCGCTCCGATGTAACGGCCGGGCGTGACGGTGCGCCCGATTGGGCTGTACCCTGCCGCCCTCACATGCGCGTCCTCATTCTCGGGGGCGACGGCTATCTCGGCTGGCCGACGGCGATGCGCTTCTCCGCCGGCGGGCACGAGGTCTCCGTCGTCGACAACTTCTCGCGCCGGCACTGGCACGAGAAGCACGGCACAGACTCACTCACTCCGATCCGCTCCCTGGAGGAGCGGATCGAGGCGTGGAAGGAGATCTCGGGCATGGAGGTAGCCTCCTACATCGGCGCTATCGAGGACCCGGAGTTCCTCGAGCGCGTGGTGGTCGAGACGAAGCCTGAGGCGGTCGTCCACTACGGCGAGCAGCCCTCGGCGCCGTACTCGATGGCGAGCCGGGAGCAGGCCGTCGAGACGCAGTACACGAACGTGATCGGCACCCTCAACCTGCTCTTCTTCCTGCGCGATCATGCACCGAACTGCCACCTCGTCAAGCTCGGGACGATGGGGGAGTACGGGACGCCCAACATCGAGATCGAGGAGGGGTTCATCGAGATCGAGCACAAGGGCCGCAAGGACACCCTTCCCTTCCCGAAGCTGCCCGGCTCGCTCTACCACCTGTCCAAGGTCCACGACTCCAACAACATCCACTTCGCCTGCCGGGTCTGGGGGCTTCGCTCGACCGACCTGAACCAGGGCGTGGTCTACGGGATCGACACCGACGAGACCGCTCAGGACGAGCGCCTCAACACCCGCTTCGACTACGACGAGTGGTTCGGCACCGTCCTCAACCGCTTCTGCGTCCAGGCCGTGATCGGGCACCCGCTCACCGTCTACGGCAAGGGCGGCCAGACACGCGGCTTTCTCAACATCCGGGACACCCTCCAGTGCGTCGAGCTGGCCGTCAACAACCCGGCCGACGCCGGCGAGTACCGCGTCTTCAACCAGTTCACCGAAAGCTTCTCGGTCAGCCAGCTCGCCGAGCTCGTCCAGGCTTCCGCAGCCGAGCTGGGTATCGAGGTCGAGATCGAACACGTGGAGAACCCGCGGGTCGAGCTCGAGGAGCACTACTACAACCCGGTCCACACGAAGCTGCTCGACCTCGGCCTGGAGCCGAGCCACCTCGGCGACGAGCTGGTCCGCTCGATGCTGAAGATCATCGAGCGGTACCGC
>DATDKQ010000363.1:0-17793 GCA_036519915.1 Solirubrobacterales bacterium
GCCCTCCTTCCAAAGCCTGCCGCCGCAGAAGTTCCAGGCCCTGACGGCCTATCTCGCGTCGCTGAACTAACCCGGCCTCTCGCGGCCGCTCAGTGGAAGTAACCTCGAATCGATGAGTGTCTCGCCCGATACCGAGGCCCACAGCGGGATCCCGGAGCGCGACTCCGATGAGTTCGCGGACCAGGTCCGCGGCATGTTCGATCGGATCGCGGGCGTCTATGACCTGATGAACTCTGCGATGACCGCCGGGCTCCACCACGAATGGCGTCAACGGGCCGTCGAGCGGGCTCAGGTGGGTCCGGGCTCGAACGCCCTCGACGTCTGCTGCGGCACGGGCGACCTGGCGCTCGAGCTGCGTCGCCGCATCGGGCCGGACGGACGGGTGATGGGCTGCGACTTCTCGGAGCCGATGCTCGAGCTCGCCCGCCGCAAGAGCGGGGAAGAGGGCCTGCCGGTGGAGTTCGGCTGGGCGGACGCGCTCGACCTTCCATACGGGGACGCGAGCTTCGATGCCGTGACGATCGGCTTTGGCGCCCGCAATCTGGCCGACCTCCCTCGCGGGATCTCCGAGATGACGCGGGTGCTGCGGCCGGCGGGGCGGCTGGTGATCCTGGAGATCAGCCGTCCCCAGCGCCAGCCGCTGGCCGGCTTCTACTCGCTCTGGTTCGACCGCCTGGTGCCGGTGCTCGGCACGCTCGCCGGCGATCCCGACGCCTACAGCTACCTGCCCGACTCGGTACGGACGTTCCCCGAGCCGGAGAAGCTCGCGGAGAAGCTCGATGCCGCGGGCCTCACCGAGATCCGCTGGCTCCTGCTCGCCGGCGGCATCATCGCGATCCACAGCGCGACCAAGCCCGCATGACCCGCTCCTCCGTGCCACCTCCCGTGACCGCGGTGATGGACGCCGCGAGCGCCTGGCTTCCCGCACGAATGGCCGTCGTCGAGGACCGGCTCACCGAGCTCGCCGGTGGCTATGGGCCGAAGCTGGGCGAGGAGGCCGAGGCGACGCTGCGGGCCGGCGGCAAGCGGCTTCGTCCGATCCTCGTGCTGATGGCCGCGGGCGACGGGGCGGGCGAGCGCGCGATCCGCGCAGCCACCGCCGTTGAGTTGCTCCACATGGCGACGCTCGTCCACGATGACGTGCTCGATGGTGCGCCGGTGCGGCGAGGACGCCCGACCGTGGTGGCTCGCGCGGGCCGGGACCGCGCAATCGGCGTGGGGGACCTGCTCCTCTCCCGCGCCTTCGCGGAGCTGGCCGACGGCGAAGGTGGTGCGGAGGTCGCCGAGCTCAGCTCGGCCTCGGTTGCCCTCGCGCTCGGCGAGCTGGCCCAGCGCAGCGATGCATACGACACGTCGATCAGCGAGGAGCGCTATCTGAAGCGCTGCTCCCTGAAGACCGCGAGGCTGTTCGAGTCCGCCTGCCGGCTGGGGCGCCTCGCCTCGGGGGGCCCCGGGACGGAGGACCTGGCCAGCTTCGGCCGTGAGATCGGGCTCGGCTTCCAACTGCTCGACGACGTGCTCGACGTCACCGGGCCGCCGGAGCGAACCGGGAAGGCGCGCGGCACGGATCTGCTCGACGGAACGGTCACGCTGCCGCTGATCCTCGCTCGCCGGCTGGATCCCGGGCTCGAGTCGGTCGGGCTCGACGGCCTCGATGCCTCCGCGGCGGAGGAGATCTGCGATCGGATCGCGGCGACCGATGCCCTCGATCAGGTGCGGATCCGGGCCAAGGACGGGATCGAGCAAGCCAAGGGGCTGATCGGCTCCGAGGACTTCACCGACGAGGAGCGTCAGCTGCTCGGGATGATCGCCGACGGGGTCGTCGAGCGCTACTCATGAAGAAGAGCGGCCCGAGGGCCGCTCTTCAACTTACAGGGAGGTGACTCGATTGGAGTGGTGCTTCGTTAGTCGGGTTGCGCTGTCGCGCACCCTCGGGTAACGCCTAGAAGTCTTCGGGGAGGATGCTGCCGCTCGCCAGCGCGCCGGCCAAGCGGTCGGCCTCTTCCTCCATGTTCGCCCGGGTGAGGGCCCGCAGGTCCTCGATCAGCTCCTGGCCGCCGCGGTCGAGTTCCTCGTCGTAGTGGTCGACCTCGGTCTGGGAGTAGCTGTTCATGCCCCACCACTCACACTCGGGGCAGCGGAGCTCGACGTTCCAGTGGCCGTCGCCCTGCTCGTGCCAGTTGACCGGCTGCACCAGAACCGAGGAGCAGCTGGGACAGGCGTGCATCCCCTCGGCGGACTTGCCACCCGTATTCTGGGCGACGCTCGCCTCGGGCTCAGTCTTTGTGCGCCTCGGAACGTCCATCGTGGGGGAGATATCGGGAGCCTCGTGCCGGATCTTTAGCCGAAAAGTGGGTTGTTTCGAACCTTGCGGCTAATCCGCAATCCCGTGCCTGGAAGAGCGCGGAATAAACTTGTGCGAGGGCGCTCCGCAGGCGAGGCCGAGGAGCGACCCGTTTAGCCATGGTTCTCAGCGACCGCACGATCAAGGAGGAGATCGCCGCCGGACGGCTGGTTTTCGACCCCTACGACGAGTCGCTCGTGCAGCCCTCGAGCGTCGACATGAGGGTGGATCGGAGCTTCCGCGTCTTCAACAACTCGCGCTACCCATACATCGACGTACGCGAGCCCATGGAGAACCTGACCGAGCTGGTCACGGTGGAGGACGAGGAGCCATTCGTCCTGCACCCGGGGGAGTTCGTCTTGGGGCAGACGCTGGAGCGGGTTCGCCTGCCCGATGACCTGGTGGCACGCCTCGAGGGCAAATCCTCGCTCGGCCGTCTCGGGCTGGTGATCCACAGCACCGCCGGCTTCGTGGACCCCGGCTTCGAGGGGAACCTCACCCTCGAGCTCTCCAACCTGGCCACCCTGCCGATCACGATCTACCACGGCATGCCGATCGGGCAGATCTCGTTCATGCGCATGGACCGAGCGGTCGAGCACGCCTACGGCGCCGACGAGGCCGGCAGCAAGTACCAGGGCCAGACCGAGCCGACGGCCAGCCGCTTCTACCTGAACTTTCCCAAACGTGAAACGGGTGGCGCTGACGCGCCCCCTCGCGTACCGGATGGCGCTGACACGCCCCCTCGCACCCCGGATGGCGGCCGCGCCCGCACGAAGCGATAGTGGCGGCGGCACGCCCGCCTGCCGCTAACATCCGGCTCGATGCCCAACGTTGGACCGCTT
The DNA here is from genome assembly GCA_036519915.1 of Solirubrobacterales bacterium. Lineage (GTDB taxonomy): Bacteria > Actinomycetota > Thermoleophilia > Solirubrobacterales > 70-9 > DASUPK01. Next base: position 3,187 of record DATDKQ010000363.1, read on the forward strand.
GAGATAGCCGTCGTTCTCATCATCGTTCTGATCATCTTCGGGCCGAAGCGCCTGCCGGAGCTGGGCCAGTCGATGGGTCGTGGGATCCGCGAGTTCAAGAACTCGATCTCCGGGGACAAGGACGAGGACTCCCCCGAGGAGAAGCGTCGCGAGCTGCAGGCGAGTGAGTCGCAGCCGGCCCAGCCTGCGGCGGGTGCCGCAGCTGAGAAGCCCGCGGAGCCCGTCGAGGGCGAGATCGTCACCGAGAACAAGGCCTAGGCAATGGCCCGGCTGCGGCCGGTCGACTTCGAGGACCGGCTTACCCTCGTCGAGCACCTCGACGAGCTTCGAACGCGCATCATCATCTCGATCTCCGCGCTCGTCGTCGCGTTCGCGCTCTGCTTCTGGCAGAACAGCCGGCTGCTCGACATCGCCAACGCGCCGCTCCCGGGTGACCGGACGCCGATCACCTTCGGAGTGGCGGAGCCCTTCACCACCACCGTGACGATCAGCGCCTACGCGGCCCTGGTGATCGCCCTGCCGGTGATCCTCTACGAGGCCTATGCGTTCGTCCTGCCGGCTCTGACGAACAGGGAGAAGCGCGTCGTCGTTCCCTTCCTGATCATGGTTCCGGTCCTCTTTGTGGCCGGGGTCGTCTTCGGCTACTTCGTGGTCCTGCCGGCAGCGACCAAGTTCCTCCTGAACTTCAACGACAACCAGTTCAACATCCAGATCCGGGCCCGCGACTACTACAGCTTCTTCACCCTGACGCTCGGCGTGATGGGCCTGATCTTCCAGTTGCCGATCGGCATCCTCGCGGTCACCAGGCTGGGCATCGTCACCCCCGAGCAGCTCTCGCAGAACCGACGCTACGCGTACGTGATCCTGATCGTCGTCGCCGCGCTGTTGCCGGGCACCGATCCGGTCACGATGCTGATCGAGGCCGTGCCGCTGTTCCTGCTCTTCGAGGCGAGCGTGCTGCTCGCCAGGGCCTTCGGCAGGCCGTCCGACGAGGCCGCCGAGCCGGAGATCGCGGTGTCCGAGCCACCCCCCAGCGGCGCGGCATAGTCGCTTACCCCGACCCTCTACGCTTCAGCGCCGTGCTTTTCGACCTGCAGAGCCCACGCCGCCGCCGTGTCATCCGGGTGACCTTCGGCGCCCTCGCCGCGATCTTCGCGATCAGCTTCGTCTTCCTCGGCGTCGGCACCGGCGGTGGCGGGTTCAGCTTCAGCGACCTGTTCGGAGGCGGGAGCAGCAGTAGCACCGCCAACGCCTTCGACGACGACATCAAGACGGCTGAGCAGCAGATCGCGGTGAACCCGGCCGACACGGCTGCACTGGCGAGGCTGGTGCAGCTCCAGTACTCCGCCGCCAACGCGAACACCGACAGCAACGGCGCTCCTACCAGCGAGGGTGAGCAGCACCTGCAGGAGGCCGCTGACGCCTGGAACAAGTATGTGAAGGTCAGCAAGGGCAACCCGAACCCCTCGACGGCCGTCTACGCGCTCAACACGTTCGACCTCCTAGCCAGGCTCAACTTCGCGCAGGCTCGCAGCGACACCAGTACCGCCGACGCGCTCACCGACGTGACGGCGGCGGTGGACTCGTGGAAGACCGCCGCGCAGGCCCAGCAGATACTGATCGACGCTCAGCCCAACAAGGCGACCTCGAATGTCTACGCGAACCTCGCGCAGTACCTCTATCTCGCCGGCGAGACCCAGGCCGGCGATCAGGCGGTCGCGAAGGCCAAGCAGGGCAAGGGAAGTGACGCCTCCACGATCGACCAGCAGTTCAGCTCGATCAAGCAACTCGGCCAGCAGCTGCAGACCGCGATCCAGCAGCTCACCAAGCAGCAGCAGAAGTCCCAGGGCGGCGCGCCTGGCGCCGGCGCGGGTGGCGGCAATCCGCTCAGCGGCCTCGGCACCGGCGGCCTCTAGCTCCTCGCAACCCTTCCTATAATTTCGCCTCCACAGGGCCGTTAGCTCAGCTGGTAGAGCAGGAGACTCTTAATCTCAAGGTCGCAGGTTCGATCCCTGCACGGCCCATCTACGAATCGGTGCTCTCCGGAGGCTTGGCCGCTCAGGGCGGGGACGGGTCAGGCTCGGGCACAACGGGTTTCGGGCCATCCAGCAGACCCAGCTTGTCGGCGAGCCACCCCGCGGGAAGCGCCTGCAGGACCAGGGTCATGATGATCGCCAGCGAAACCACGGCCGCGTAGGTGTCGATGTCCGGCACGCCGAGTCCGGCGAGGACTCCCACCAGAGCCGCGGGCACGACACCGGTCTCGCGCGTCCAGCACAGAAACGCGATCTCGCGCGAAGTCCAGGCTCCGCGCCGATCCGGCCCGGTACAGGCGAGCACCGCAAGTGGCCGCGCCACCAGGACCAGCACGCCGATCACAGCAAGCGCCGGGAGCAGATTGTCCCCCAGCACACCGAAGGGGATGTTCGCACCCAAGACCAGGAAGACGAAGAACGTGACCAGGTCCGCCGAATTGGCGGCGAATCGCCGCATCTCCAGCTCATGCTCCTGCTGCATCTCGAGTCCCATGTGCTCCATGTTCGCCGCGATCAGGCCGGCGAGAAACGCACCCAGGTAGCCGCTGCCACCGGCGGAGTCGAGCGAGAAGTAGCTGATCGTGACGACCATCAGGGCAGCCGCTCCCGACGACTCCCGCCAGATTCCTCCGCGGCGGCTCGAGACCGTGGCGGAGAGGAGCACGCCGGCGACGATGCCGATGACGGTGCTGATCGCGAGATTGGCCAGGAAGTCGGCAACCGGGGTCCCCACGGAGCTGTCGCCACTTACCAGGACGCTCGCCAGCGCCAGTGCGAGCACCGCCCCGGTGGGATCGTTGAAGGCGGATTCCGCCACCACCGTCTCGGCCACCTTCGGCCTGAGGCGGGAGCGGACGAACAGCGGTATCAGGATGGCTGGATCGGTGGGCGATAGCACTGCTCCCATTAGCAGCGCCGCGGTCCACGACAGTCCGAAGGCGAGATGGGCGGCCGCGCCGGTGACTGCCGCCGTCAGGATCACCCCCGGGAGGATGAGCAGCCCGAGCCCGACCCATACCTGGCGGAGGACGCTGAACGACAGGTTGAGCCCTCCGTAGAAGAGAATCATCGAGACGCCGAGGGTGAAGATGAGCTGCGCGCCGAGCGAGTCGAGCGGCACGTCGATGACGTCGAGCATCGAGGGGCCGAGAAGGGCGCCGAAGAGGACGAGCAGCAGGATCTCCGGAATCCGAGCCAGGCTGGCAAGGAAGCGTGCCGCCAGTGCCGCGCTCAGCATGAGGCTGAGCGTCAGAAGCACGTCGCGGGTCACGACTCCTCGCCGCCCTCCGGTTCTCGAGCCGTGGTTTGGCGCGTCCGGCGCTCCCCCTCGAGCGCCATCCGTGCGACGTCGTTCACCGTGAACAGCAGCAGGATGATCACCAGGGCGGCGCCGAGCGCCACGGCGATCATCCGGCGGCGGGCCTGGTCACGTGCGTCGTCGAACGCCCGGTTTGCGCCCTCAGCGAGCTGCGCCTCGTGTGAAGCGAGGCGTTCGGCGGCGGCCGCCATCGCCTCGAAGCGCACCAGCTCGGGCCCGAGGAGGATGGCCTTCGTCCGCTTGAAGTCGCCCTCCCTGAGAGCGCGCCAAGCGACCACGTCGAGGGCCATGAATCGGTCGAACCCGGACTGAAGGACGCTGAGCAGCGAGCGTTCGCGCGGCTGCGTGAAGGTGTGTGTCGCCTGCTCGAGATTCCGCCGTAGCTCGGCGGCCGAGCGGACGAATCGCGGCCGGGAGCGCCCGTCGTCGTAACCGTAGGCCGTCTGCCAGCCGTTCATGTCGGTCACCCCGAATTTGAGCTCTCGCGCCAGCGCCTCGTCCCTGGCGCGTGCATCCACATCGTCGAAGCTGTTTCCCATCTCCCCCATCCCGTGAAGGGCGACAGCCGTAGTGGCCAGGGGGCCGATGATCGTGAGCAGGATGGCCGTGTAGAGCTTTGCCCGGATCGTCATCGGCTCTGGCCGCCGATGTCGGACCAGTTCCGCCCGCGGAAGCCGGTCATAGACTGTCGCGGCCGATGATCCTGTTCCTGCTCACCGATGCCGTCCCTCCGTTTCTGCTCATCTGCCTCCTGATCATGTGCTATCTGGCGGGATACGAGCTCTGGAAGGAGGACCTGCAGTTCCTCTGGAAAGCCTGGTGGGTTCTGTTCGTGTTCCTGCTGAACATCTTGGGCTTTGCGATCTTTTGGATCTGGCTTCTGATCCGGCGGACCCGCGCACGGGCCGCGTAGGTTCATCTCTCTTGCTCCTGCTCCGCCCGGACCTCGTGGAGGCGCACAAGCTTGAGCGCGAGCTCAAGCGACAGCAGGTCCTCGCTGGACAGGTCCAGGTCCGCGACGCGCTGGATGCGCGCGAGTCTCTGGCGAATGGTGTTCGGATGCACGAACATCGCCCGGGCAGTGGAGGTGATTCTGCCGCGGTCGGCGAGGAACCGCTCGAGAGTGTCGACCAAGCACGCATTGCGCCGTCGGTCGTACTCGAGCAGTCTTTCCACGGACTGCCGGTAGCGGTCGCGAGGCGCCTGGTCGAGCTCGAGGTGCACCAAATAGCGATACGCACCGAGCTGCTCGTAGGAAAGTGCGCCGCCCTCAGCCGTGAGCGATCTACCGATTCGGGCGGCATCGGCGGCTTCGCGAATCCGCCTCCGTGCGCTTGTTCCACCGCGGTCGACCTCGCTTAGGCCGACAACCAGTTCCGCCTCGCGGCCGAGCGGATCGCAGACGGCTCGCACCCGCTCGACCGCGTCACCATTGCCCGTCGCGAGCAGGGCCAGCGCCCGCAGTCGGTCAGGGCGGGGATCGAGGAATGCCCGTGAGCCCAGCCGGCGCAGCTGTTCCCGCAACTGGGCGGCCAATTCCGACCAGACGCGGCCCTCCACGGGTGCTCGCGACACCCGCTCAACGTGCACAAACAGGTGCGGCTGACTCAGGTCGCACCCAGCCTCACTGGCCTTTGCCTCCGCAGCTTCCACTGAGCCTGCCGCGAGCGCGTCGAACATGTCCTTGACCAGGTTCTCCGCGGTCAGGCGCTCGATCAGCTCGGACTTCTTCAGTCCAACCGCCGTCTGATTGGCCACGGCAGCAAGCAGCTCCGCGTCGTCCGGGCCGAACTGCCTGTCATTGGCGAGGCAGCAGATGATGCCCAGCTGTTCATCGCCGGCCACGAGTGGGGCGAGCAGCAGCGCGTCCTCGTCGACGTCGGGCCAGAGGGTTCGCGCCGCTCGGCGACCTCCTCCACGGCCGCGGCCGTTTGCCCGCCGCATCAGGTCGAGCACCAGGCTGGTCCCCTCCGGGCGCGGACTCGGTTCGGCCTCCCTCTTGGGGTCGGAGCCCGCGAGCACCAGCTGGTCAGCTTGGGCGTCAAGGCGATAGATCTGGCACTCGTCGGCTCCCAGCAGCTCGCGGGCGCCACGCGTGACGGTCTCGATCAGATCCTCCCTCCGGGTGACCGCGGCCAGCGCTTGACTCAGCTCAGTGAGCGTGGTCAGCTCCTGCACTCGTCGCCGTGTCTCCTCGTAGAGCTGGGCGTTCTCGATTGCTCCGGCCACCAGCGACGCCGTGTTGATCAGGAAGTTGAGTACGTCATCGTCGAATTCACGGGGCGCCGCTGTGTGTAAGACGATGACCCCGATCACGGCTCCGGACTTCGCCAGGATCGGAACCGCGACCATCGACTGGAATCGTTCCTCCTCGAGCTCGGGCACGTACTTCATCCGCGGATCCGACATCGCGTCGTCGGGGATGAACTCCGAGGTCTTCGTGCGGGCAACCCAGCCGGCGAGGCCCTCGTCGACACTGAGGTCGAGCTTGCCGACGAACGACGCGTAGCGCGGCGAGGCCGCCCGCAACACCAGGCGCTCGGCTTCCAGGAAGTAGATGAAGCAGGCATGGCAACCCGTCGCGTCGGTCGTGATGTCGACGATGCCGCCCAGGACCTGGTCGAGATCGAGCGAGGAAGAGACGGTCTGGATGACCGCGTATAGAGTTTCCGTCTCCCGTTGAGCGCTCCGCAGGGAGCTTCGCGGCTCCGGACCAGGCTCCGACTTGACGGTCAAGCAAACCCTCCGTTCCTCTCCCCGGGCGCCAATCCTAGTCTCGTCCGGACAACGAGCGTATGTGCGAACCCTACCCTCGTATGGGAAGAAATGTGTGGGCTGAGCCCATTGTGAAAGGCCTGCTGGCCAAGGTAGGTTGCGGCTGCTCGTGGCCTGCGACCCTGATGCCGCCGTGAGAATCGCAATGCCCTCCCTGGGCGGGACTTGGAGGGCTGGGCGATGATGGACTTTCTCATCTCCCAGGCCACGACTCCGCTGACGGATCTGCAGGACGCCCAGACCCTCGACAGCGCGATCCTGGGCGAGCAGTTCTACTTCTTCACGGTCGTGCTCATGTGGCTCATCCACGTGGGCTTCATGACCTACGAGACGGGCGTCGCGCGCCGCAAGAACGCCCTGGCCACCGCGATGAAGAACATCCTGACGATCGCGGTGGTCACCCCGACGATGTACTACATCGGCTGGTGGATCTACAGCTGCAACCAGCCCGGGATCCCGCCGATTGGACCGAACAGCTCCGACTTCACCAGCATCACCTGTCAGAGCGGGATCCCGTGGTCGGACACCTTCGGGCCCAACCTGACCAACAACATCAACCTGGTCTTCTTCCTTGCCTTCACGCTCTTCTCCTGGACGACCGCCTCGATCATGTCCGGATCGCTGCTCGAGCGGGTTCGGCTCTCGGCCTATCTCGTCCTGGCTTGCCTGCTCGGCTCAGTCGTCTGGATGCTGGACGCGGCGTGGGGCTGGAGCGCCGGCGGATGGATGACGCTGCGCTTCGGCTTCCACGACTCGATCGCCTCGGCCGTGGTGCACGGCGTTTCGGGCGCGTTCACGCTCGGCGTGCTGTTCAACTTAGGGCCGCGCATAGGCAAGTACACGAAGGAGGGCCTGACGCGCACCTTCAGGCCTCACAACATCCACATGACCTTAATGGGGCTCATGCTGATCTTCACGGGCTTCTATGGCTTCTATGCCGCCTGCCTGGTGATTGCGTCGACCGCATTCCCAGGGTGGTCGAACATCTACCTCAGCCCGACGACGCTCGGATCGATCGCGATGATCATCACCTTCGGCTTCGCTGGAGGCTTCACCGGTGCCTACTTCACCAGCCGAGGCGACCCGTTCTGGACCGTCTCCGGCGGGCTCGCGGGGGTGATCGGCGTCTCGGCCGGAGCCGACGTCTACGCCCCGACGCTTGGCTATCTGCTTGCCATGATCACGGGAGGCACCGTCGTCTACGTCGGAACCTGGATCGAGGAGAAGATGCGAGTCGACGACGTGGTCGGGGCTGTTGCGGTACACGGCTACTCGGGCTTCATGGGCATCATCTGGGTCGGTGTGTTCGCCGCCGGCTATCCAACCGGTCTCAACAACGTGGACAGCTCTATCTGGGGTCAGCTGCTGGGCGTGGCGACGTTCCTGCCTCTGGGCTTCCTGTCGGGCTGGGTGGCAGCCAAGATCCTGAAGAGACTCAACCTTCTGCGCGTGCCGCCCGAGGTGGAGCTCGACGGACTCGATGCGGCCGAGTACCGCTATGACATCCACGTGCCCGAGTTCGCCCTCGGAGAGGACCTGATGATCGAGCCCGATGGGGTGACACGAACACCCGCCGAACAGGTCCAACGTGATGCAGCCAGGGAGCTGGTGAGATGACTATCTGCGAAGCCGGAGGGAGTAGAGTCGATCCGATGAGCGAGGAGGCCCGATGCCGGCGATAATCGATAGCTCACCTGCTTGCATCACCCACAACTCGGGCGCAATACCGGCCGATGACTCCGCGGACTTCATCCTGCAGGCGAACTTCAAGGACTGTGCCGGGATCATGACGTTTGGGCCCGGTACCGTCTATGGGCCGGATGGACATTCTGCGGCGAGCGCCTACTACGCGCTGACCTACATCGGCATCTTCGTCACGATCGCAGTGCTGATCGGCTGGGTTGTTTACGAGAACAGGCGACTTGTCAGATACGTCCGCGAGAGAAGGACCCCGGCTCAGGGGGAACGCTGAGATGAACGGAAAGCAAATCGAGTTCCCACCCAAGCAGACTCACGTCAAAGGGTTCGAGTACGGGATGATCGCGATCTGCATCCTCTGCGTGATCATCGTATTGATCATCGTGCTCGCAACCAGCATCGGGATCGAATCCCGTCCGACCGTCTGAGGCGTGGGCGAAAGCGAGGTCCGTCCCGGCGGGGGTAGTCTCGGGCCGGTGGCGGATCCCCCAAACCGAGCGACCTGGTCGGACCCGAGCACATGGGTGCAGGGACGCAGCGGGCGGGTTCGCCCGACCTGGGGTCGTATCCTCGTCCTGATCGCTCTGGTCGTGCTGGCGGCCATCGTCGCCAGAAGTTGCCAGCAAGCGCAGATCCGGATCACCAAGGAGCAGGCGATCGCGATCGCCGACCGACAGGTCGACTTCAAGCCGGGGTCCACCCAGATCCGGATGCTCCGACAGGGCCTCAACCGGAAGCCCTTCTGGTTCGTCTCCCTGTCGGACCCGATCGGGAGCGCCCTGGACCCTCAGGGCTTCACACGGCTTGTGGTGGTCCAGATAGACGCGAACACCGGCAAGGTGGAGGACGTGAACAACGAGGGCGTGGGCGCGTCAAACCCGCCGAAAGGGAAGAAGGGCCAGCGGGCGACGACCACGCCGGACGGGGGATAGCACGAGGCGATGCGGCTACTCGTCCTTCAGCACATCTCCTGTGAGCCCCCGGGCGTCTTCTCGGAGGTCATGAGCGAGCGGGGAGTGGAGCCCGTGGCGGTCGAGGTGGACGAGAACGAGCCGCTTCCTGATTGGCGCGGGTTCGACGCCGTGCTGGCCATGGGGGGTCCGATGGGCGCCGATGACGACGCCGACCATCCCTGGCTTGGCGACGAGAAGGACCTTGTGCGTGAGGTCGTCGAGGACGGACGTCCCTTCCTCGGCGTCTGCCTAGGCGTGCAGCTGCTGGCCTCGGCGCTGGGCGCCCGGGTCCGGACCATGGACAGCCCGGAGCTGGGCCTTTTGCCGGTGGAGCTGACCGACGAGGGCCGGAAGCACCCCCTCTTTGAGGGCATCGACGACCCCTTCCCGTCGCTGCAGTGGCACGGAGACACCTTCGACCTGCCAGACGGCGCCGTCGCTCTGGCTAGATCCCCGGTGGCCACCCAGGCGTTTCAGGCTGGCGAGCGCGGCTTCGGGATCCAGTTCCACCTCGAGGTCACGCCCGAGATGGCCCGCGACTGGTCCGAGGTTCCCGAGTACCGCGCCTATCTCGCCGAGGCGCTCGACCCGGAGCGGGCCGACGCGTTCCTCGCCGAACTGCAGACTCGGGCCGAGGAGCTCCATCCCACCGCGCGGCGGCTGTTCGGCAACTGGCTGAAGCTCGCCGGCGACACCGCCTGAGCGTGGTGGCGCGTCCGGAGAGCGCGATCTCGCCGATGGCCCGTCAATACGAATGCCTGGAGGCCGGCTGCGGGGCGACCATCGTCGCGGCGGACCAGGAGGCGTTGGTCGAGGCCGTGCAGCAGCACATGGCCGATCGGCACGGCAGCTTCGAACTCGAGGACGTGATCATCGACATGTCGACCGTGGTCGACGAGGGCAAGGAGGAGGAACGCTGATGGCCGATGGGAACGGCTCGCATCTCGACCCCGACATCCTCCGCCGCTTCCACTTCACCCGCGCGATGGTCAAGGGGCCGATGTACCGCAAGTACAAGTTCGCGGTGAAGAAGATCTGGGACGTGGACGACCTCGACTTGACCCAGGACGCCGCCGACTGGGAGCGGATCTCAGAGCAGCAGCGCGAGGGGCTCCTCGGGGTGACGATCCGGTTCCTCGCCGGCGAGCAGGCCGTGACGGACGAGCTCGTGCCGATGATCGCCGCCTCCCACGCGCTCGGGCGCTTTGACTGGGTCACCTACCTCTCCACCTTCCTGATGGAGGAGGCGAAGCACGCCGAGTTCTTCATGCGCTGGCACGACGAGGTCGTGGGAGTGCTCGAGCCGGAGGAGGTGGCGCGTCACTTCCTCGTTCGCGGTGAGACCGTCGATCCGAGTGGCCGGTTCGAGGTCCGCGACGTGCTCCATGAGGCGCTCCCCCGGTACGGACGGGAGCTGCTGCAGGCCGCGATCGACGGTGATCAGGACGAGATCGAGGCGGGCTTCGTGCGCTTCTCGGCGGCGTACAACGCCTTCGTCGAGGGCGTTCTCACCATGCCCTCCTACGAGATCGTCATCGATACCACCGTGCTCTGGGACGCCTTTCCCGGGCTGCGGCAGGGCTTCAAGCTGATCCTGCGCGACGAGGGCAGGCACATCACCTTTGGCACCCAGGCGTGCCGCACGCTGATCGAGAAGAACCCCGAATACGAAGCGCTGGTCCACGAGGTCTTCGACGAGTACCGCGGCAACCTGGTCGGCCTCGTCGAGTACCAGAAGGCCGTCCCCGGCCTCGACCTCGACAAGTACCAGCACCAGAAGGTCCGGCATTACCGCAACCGCTGCCGCGAGATGGGGATCACCCCCAACGACGAGCTGATCGAGCAGATCCTCGATCCGGAGATCGATTTCGTAGTCGGCGTGCAGGCCGGCTAGGCGCTCCGCCTGTGACCGGGTTGGTTACTTCTGCGCGTAGTACCGCGCGTTGATCTCGGTGAACTTCGCCTGCTCCTCGGGGACCTGGTCCTCCGGGAAGATGGCGTCCACGGGGCAGACCTCGACGCAGGCGTCGCAGTCGATGCACTCGGCCGGATCGATGTAGATCTGCCGGTGATCGTCGAAGTCCGGCTCCTCCTCAGTGGGGTGAATGCAGTCCACCGGGCAGACCTCGATGCAGGTCAGGTCCTTCACGTCGATGCAGGGCTCCGTGATGACGTATGTCATCGGACCACGGAGTTTAGGTGCGCCGCGGCCAGACCGGTTCGCTAGCCGGCGACCGCCAGGGCCTGGCTGTCAACCGCCGTCGCGAGCGACTCGAAGACCCGGTCCGCCGTCTCGGTGCGGGCATTGGGCCCCATCAGGCCGACCCGCCAGATCGCGGGAGCGTCCGGCCCGAGGCCGCCGCCCACCTCGATCCCCTCTGCGAGGAGCTGCCGCTGAACGGCCTTCCCATCCACTCCTTCGGGCACGCGGACCGCGGTCAGCGGCGCGAGCTGGTGCGCCGCTTCCGCCAGGAGCTCGAAGCCCGCGCAGGCCGCCAGCTGCTGGAAGTAGGTCCCGGCCTCGGTGTGCCTGGCCCAGCGGCGCTCGAGACCCTCGTCGAGGGTCCGCCGGAGGACCTCGTGGAGCGCATAGATGTGGAGGATCGGTGCCGTGTGGTGGTAGGTCGCGGGGCGCTCCACCCAGTAGTCCTGCAGAAGCAGCAGGTCCATCGAGAACGGGACCGGCGCCTGCCTGGTGCGGATGCGCTCCAGCGCTCGATCCGAGACCGCCACCGGGGACATCCCCGGCGGCGCGCCCAGGCACTTCTGGGTGCAGGAGTAGGCGTAATCGATTCCCCAGCCGTCGAAGTCCAGCCCGACCCCGCCCAGGGTGGTCACGCAGTCCGCCATCAGCAGGGTGTCGCGCCCGCGCATCGCGGCGCCGAGTGCCTCCAGCGGATGCTCGCAGCCGGTCGAGGTCTCCCCGTGGACGATGGCCAGCAGGCGGGTGTCGGGGTGGTCGTCCAGGGCCGCGAGCAGGCGCTCGTTCGGGACGTGCTCGCCCCAGTCCGCGCTGACCTCGACCACCTCGGCGCCGCAGCGCCGGGCGATCTCGGCGATCCGCGTGCCGAAGTAGCCGCTGGATCCGACGATCACCGTCTCGCCCGGCTCGACCAGGTTGGCGAGGCCGGCCTCCATCCCCGATGTCCCGGTCGCCTGCAACGGCAGGACCAGCCCGCCCTGGGCCCGGTAGACGCGGCGGAGCATGTCGACGACGTCGAGCAGGATCTCGTGCAGCTCTGGGTCCAGGTGCCCGAGCATGGGCTTCTGCATCGCCTCGAGGGCTACGGGGTCGACGTTGCTCGGCCCGGGACCGCAGAGCAGCCTCTCTGACGGGGAGATTGGGGGCAGCTCGCTCCTCATCTCGTCAAGCGTCTCACGAGTTGTGCTGAGTACAAACTAAGAAAACACACCAATCAATAGGTAATGCCCTATATGTTGCCCTTCGCGTGGCCGTCACGGTGACCCAGCTCTCGGCCTTCCTTGCGGTATTTCGCCACGGGTCGGTGACCGGCGCCGCCGAGGAGCTCGTTGTGACCCAGCCCTCGGTCTCCGCCGCGGTTGCCGCCCTGGAGCGCGAGCTCGGAGTGGACCTCACGGAGCGCGTCGGCCGGAGCATCAGGCCGACCGCCGCCGGCGAGGTCTACGCCCGCTACGCCGCCGACATCCTGGCCTTGCTCAAGGAGGGCTCGGAGGTCGCGGAAGAGGTCGCTAAGGGCGAGACGGCCCCGCTGCGGGTGACCGCCGTGACCACCGCGGGCGAGTATCTGCTGCCCCCGCTCCTGCATGCCTTCCAGGAGCGCGAGCCCACGATCGAGGTGACCGTCCACGTCGGGAACCGCGAGGAGGTCTTCGGGCGCCTCGAGGCGCACGAGGCGGACGTCGCGATCTCGGGCCAGGCGCCCTCCGGGCGCGGGTTCCAGGGCGAGGTCTTCCTCGACAACGAGTTCGTGCTGATCACTTCGCCCGAGGACCCGCTGGCAAAGCGGGCCTGGGTCGCGGTGGACGAGCTCGCGGGCAGGCCCTGGTTGATGCGGGAACAGGGATCCGGCACGCGCCGGCTCTGCGAGACGTACCTCCACTCCAATCAGATCGAACCGCCGATCCTCACTCTGGGGTCGAACGGTGCAATCAAGAGCGCCGCGCAGATCGGGCTCGGCATCGCGTTGCAGTCCCGCGAGTCCGTCGCCCTGGAGCTCGAGGTCGGCCTGCTGAAGACGATTCGCCCGCGCGGAGGCCTGCCGAAGCGCTCCTGGTATGTGGTCCGATCCACCATCGGCCCCGGCTCCGAGGCGGCGACGGCCTTCACCGAATTCGTCCGCTCACCCGCCGCGGCCGAGGCACTCGCCCGCTCGCACGTCGACGAAGTGAAGCGCACCCGCCGGCGACGCTAGGAGACTCGGGCTAGGCGTGAAGCGCCGAGTCGGCGCCGGTCACGTTCGGCGGATGCCCACGGTGCGGATCGACGCCGGCCCCAATCTCCGCCCGAGTAGAGACCAGCTGGTAGAGCAGCAGGGTCTGGACAAGGGCCAGCGACTGGGAGCGGTGCAGCTCCGTGCCGATCGTGAACTCGCCGAGGCGCTGGGCGCGCAGGTGGCTCGCGTACTGCATCCGGCTCCAGACCGCGTCCTCGAGCCGGGCGGCTAGGTCCGGGTCGGTCTCGCCCGGGATCCGGAGGAGCGACTCGTGCTCGCGCCGGGCCAGCGTCGGGCCGTCCCCGTCGGGCAGCAGGAAGGGCGAGAGGTCGGGGTGTCTGAGCGTGTCGCGCAGGATCAGATCGGCATCGAGGAGCTCGGGGTTGCCGCTGGTCGTGGGCGCGAACGAGACGATGATGTCCGCCGGTCGCCGCTGCGGCCGGATGTAGCGCTCGACGTCCTCCTCCCGGCGATCGAGCTCAGCGATCACCTCATGGGTGGTGTAGCCCCTGCGCGTGCAGTCGCGGGTCAGCTTCCAGGTCCGGCGTAGCTCCTCGGGCGGCGCCAGGAAGACCCGGATGTCGTGGGCGGCGCAGAGCTCCTCCGAGCTGAAGTTGAGCAGTCCCTCGACCACTACAAAGCGGTGCGGGCGCACGTACTCCGGCGGCCCAAGCCTCCCGCTGCGGTGGTCGTAGGTGGGTTTCAGGACCGGCTCCCGGTCACGGATGTGCGCCAGGTGCTGCCCGAGAATGTCGAGGTGGTTGGCGGCCGGGTTCAGCGGCGTGATGCCGAGCTCGCTTCGCTGCTGGCGCCCGTAGCGGTGGTAGTCGTCGCCGCTGATGTACGAGACGTGTTCGCGCCCGCCGAGGATCCGGACGACGCCGCGGGTGAGGGTGGTCTTCCCGGCGGCGGAGTCCCCGACAACCCCGAGGACGACCGGACGAGTCATCCGCGGAAGGATGTCAGATGCGGTGCCGGCCGCTGAGCGGCTGCCGTCAGCCCGCTGCGGCGTGCTCAGCCACGCCGACCGCCAGCGGAGAGCCGTTCTCGCGCTCGTCGATCAGATCGATCTTGGTGAGCAGGTGCTCAGCCATCCGCAGCGAGGCCGCGTCGATCAGCCGGCCGTCGAGGGAGACCGCGCCCTTGCCCGCACGGGCGGCCTCCTCCATCGCCGCCATGATCCGGCGGGTCCGGGAGACCAGGCGCTGGTTGGGGGAGAAGACCTCGTTGGCGAGCTCGATCTGGCTCGGGTGGATGCACCACTTGCCCTCGAAACCGAGGATCGAGGCACGCCGCGCCGCGACCGTGTATCCGTCCGCGTCGCCGAAGTCCCCGAACGGGCCGTCGATCGGCCGCAGCCCGTGGGCCCGGCAGGTCACCGCGATCCGGGCCAGGGGGTAGTGCCATTGGTC
>DATDKQ010000364.1:0-4832 GCA_036519915.1 Solirubrobacterales bacterium
CAGCCGCGCATAGAAGGCATCGAGGTCGTCGTACTCATGCTCGGGCCGCAGGTCACCATCCCAGCCCACATACAGGCTGACCTCGCGAATCCCCCACCGGTCGACCAGCCCCCGAGGCAGGTATGGCGTGCTGTCGGTCACGACGGCGACACCGGCCCGCACGTCGGGTGTTCGGATGTCTCGAGAGGCGCTCACGCGAGGCGAAGCCTACGGGCCTCACGCCCGCCCAAGCAGCCACCGGCGACCTGCTCAAAGTACTGCGAAGGGCGGAGCGGCTGGGCGGACACGCCAGGGAGTGGGACTAACCCCAACTTCTCCCGACACGTTCGGGAGTAATAGCGCTGCCTTGAAGTACGCCCCGGCCAGCGGGAAGCGCGTCCGCGCTCGCATCCCGGCGGGCCGCCGCGGCTAGCTTTTCCAGCGGTGGCCGATCTCGTCGAGAGCCTGATGAAGCTCCCGGGCGCCGTTGCCGCGATCGATCGGCCTCGGGCTACCGCATCGCGGTCGTGCTCTTCCTGGCCCAGGTCTGCAGCCATTGTCTCGCCCGCTGCGGAGGCTTAGGAGGTCGGAGTAAGGTAGTTGGGCTGGCGCTGCGGCCAGATGATTCCCCGGTGCCCGCGTATCAACTTCGCTCGCTGGGTCATCCCTCTTCCTTCCGTGCGACCCGCTACAGAGGGCACGGAAGGTCTGATGTCTTGTGACCGGCAGCAAGCTCTCCCAACGAGCAGCACGACGGCGCAGCGAGTTGCATCACGCCGACGGCGACCGTCTTGTTGCGCTAACGATCGAGGCCCAACGCCACCTGAACACCCCCGGCTCGGGCCGGGTCAATACCCAGCATCGAGAGGGGAGACGGTGGCATGACCGAAACGACTCCCTGGCTCTCTGAGATCCTCGAGTCGGAGCGGACCGCGTTGCCCAGCACCTCTCGGCGTCGGCCCCCGCAGCTCGTAATCACGAGGACGCGAAGCGCGAGTGGCCCTTTCGGGTGGAGCCACCACGACCGGTAGAGAGACGAGCTAGAGCACGAATGCTGGTTGCCGAACTACAGGAGCTTGAGGAAGTAAGGTCGCTGATCACCAACGGTCAGCAGCTTGGCGTGCTCACCTTCGGCGACGTCGCCTCGGCCGTTTCCGAGGTCGACCTCGACGAGTCCGACGTCAAGGACCTCTACGGGCACCTCGAGAAGTCGGGTATCGAGCTGGTCGAGGACGTCGATCCGGCGCTGAAGCCGTCCGCGGCCGAGGCGGAGCCCGCCGAGGCCGGAAAGGGCCGAGGTCGCAAGCGCCAGAAGCAGGCGCTCGACCTGAAGCCGGACATGACGACCGACTCCCTGCAGCTCTTCCTGAAGGACATCGGCAAGCTCCGGCTGCTGACCGCCCAGGAGGAGGTCGAGCTCGCCAAGCGCATCGAGCGCGGCGACCTCGACGCCAAGCAGAAGATGGTCGAGTCGAACCTCCGCCTGGTCGTCTCGATCGCCAAGAACTACCGCAACCAGGGCCTCCCCTTCCTCGACCTGATCCAGGAGGGCACCCTCGGCTTGGTCCGCGCCGCCGAGAAGTTCGACTACCGCAGGGGCTTCAAGTTCTCCACCTACGCGACCTGGTGGATCCGCCAGGCGGTCGCCCGCGCGCTCGCCGACAAGGCGCGGACGATCCGCATCCCCGTCCACATTGCCGAGAAGCTCAACAGGATCGGCCGCGTGGAGCGCAAGCTGGTCACGGAGCTGGGCCGCGAGCCGACCCTGGAGGAGATCGCCGAGGTCACCGGCGACATCGAGCCCGAGGAGGTCGACTCCATCAAGCGCTCGGCCCAGGCCCCCGTCTCCCTCGAGAAGCCGGTCGGCGACGAGGAGGGGTCGGAGTTCGGCGAATTCATCGCCGATGAGCGCGCCGAGTCTCCCTTCGAGCGGGCGGTCGAAATCTTCACCAAGGAGGCGCTCAAGGAGGTCCTCGAGAACCTCTCCTACCGCGAGCGCCGCGTGCTCGAGCTTCGCTACGGACTCGGCGACGAGGATCCGCGCACGCTCGACGAGGTCGGGCGGACCTTCAACGTCACCCGCGAGCGGATCCGCCAGATCGAGAACCAGTCGCTGAAGAAGCTCCGGTCTCTCGCCGCGGCGCGGAAGCTCCGCGAACTCGCCTAGCTGATCTGAAAACCACCGGTCGTCCAAACGAGCAGTTGAGGGAGGAGCAGACCATGAGGCGTCCGGTCCACCCGCCTTGCCGCCCGCCGTGGCCAACGACATTACGCCTGGTCGGAGGCGCGGGGAGGACACACCGCGGCCCGGCGAAGGTAACGTTCGCTGGGTGGATGAAGGCCATCCGATCGCCTACGAGGTGCTGGACGAGGGTGTTCCTGTCTACACCTCGGATGGCGAGCAGGTGGGAACGGTCGAACACGTCATCTCCGCTCCCGCGGAAGACATCTTCCACGGAATCGTGCTGCGGGCCGAGGGGGGCCGACGCTTCGTGGCCGGCGACCAGGTCGCCTCGCTGCATGAGCACGGAGTGGACCTGCGTATCGATGCCGCAGCAGCTGCGGCGCTGCCCGAACCGGAGGGCGGGGCGGTGGCCTTGCGCTTGCGCGAGCCGGGCGTCAAGCCGAGCCGCTGGACGCACATCCTGGACCGGGTGAGCGGCAAGGATTCGCGCCAGCGGGACTGGACGGAGGAGGACTAGGACAAGCGCGTCGCCCCGACGCCGGTTTACGCTGGCACACAAGCGACTGGGGCACAGCGCGCCGCCGGTGACTCAAGGTCGGGGCAACGACGTCGTCTCGCGCTCGCTTCTCGCGCGAAGGAGGCGCAGCTCCGCGGGGGAGCCGCGCTACTCCTTGTCGTCCAAAGCAGCACCCTCGCAGTTAGCGGGCAGACTGTGCGCTGAGCGATGGGGGTGAAGCTCGGCGCCGAATCACATTGCTCAGGGCGCCTCAGCCGGCTAGCCCTGAAGAACCCCGAACCGCGCTGCCTGGGGGTCGGCGATCACCGCGAAGCGGCCGACGCCAGTCTCACGGCTCGGCTCAACGCTCTGGCCACCGAGCTGTTCGGCCTTACGGATCGTGTCGTCGGCGCGCTCAACCATGAAGTAGGTGAGCCACCTGGGCTCGCCACCCTGCTCAGCCTCCGTTTTGCGGTGGATTCCCCCTATGCGTCTCCCCGCTTTCGCGATCGTCGTGTAGCGGGCGTCGTCGATCTCGTAGGTCCAGCCGACCAGTTCGCCGAAGAATCTCTTCGCTCGGTCGACGTCGGTCGTGGCGAGTTCGTTCCAGCACATCGCGCCCACCTGATCGACGACCGCGGCGCCCATCCGGGAGCGCGGCTCCCAGAGCGAAACGTCCCCGCCGGTCGGGTCTCGAATGGCGGCGACGCGGCCGGCGTCCAGGACATCGAAGGCCTCGCGGAAGACCGCCGTACCCCCGAGCGCGGCAGCGCGGGCAGCGGTTGAATCGGCATCCTCAACCGAGATGAAGGAAGTCCAATGCGGCGGCGCCCCGGCGGCACGCGCCATTTCGGTCTGTCGATACAGAATGGCGACGTCTTCGCCGTGCTGGCGCAGGGTGGCCAATTTGCCGGCGCCACCCGATCCCAGCCACTTGGCCTCCCAGCCGAAGAGCCCCTCGTAGAAATCTGCCGCTGCATCGGGGTCGGTGGTCGCGAGGCCCGCCCAGCAGAAGGTCCCTTCCTCGTTCATCTCAATCGATCAGGATGTCCACGCGGCCACGAAGCCAATCTTCGTCAGCCACGGTACTCCGGTTTGCCGCGCTCGACACCCCCCGCAGGCGGAGGCCGGATCCCGCCCACGGGTGGCTATAAAGATGAGTCTTCGCCTGGTTGAGCTTTCTGCTCAGGGAACGGGAGCGCGGCTTTCCATGCAGACCGCCGCTTTTCGTCCAAAGCGGCGGTTTCGACGGCCTAATTGACCGGCCTGGGTTCTGTGAGCTCCCAGATTCGGTTTCTCGCTACCACGCGACACGCCTCGGGCCCCAGCTATAGGCAACGGCCCTCGAAGGAGGAGCCCTTGGTGTTGCCGGGGGAGTGTTAGCGTCGCCCCACGTCCTCGAGCTTGTTGGCCGCCTGGGAATCCAAAGCAGAGCCGGCGTGAGATGGGTGGTTCGCGAGGGCTTGGCTCCACCGGCTCGACGACAAGGAGGTCGAGATGAAGCGGGTAATCGCCGCCGCGCTCCTGGTGGCCGCGGCTCTGCTCGCGGTCGCGGTCAACTCAAGCGCGGGCAAGGGCAAGGGACACCATGCCGCTGGTAGGACGATCACGGTGGTCGAACACGCGGACACCGATGCAGTCACCAACGGAGACCCCAACAACGACGTCGTCGGCAACATTCTCACATTCGGGAACGATGTCTTCGACGCGGCCGACACGCACAAGGTCGGTACCGACCAGGGATCCTGTATCCGCATCGTCGTGGGCAGCTCCTGGGAGTGCACGTGGACGACGTTCCTGCCATCCGGCCAGATCACGGTCGAAGGCCCGTTCAGCGACACGGGTAACACGGTGCTTGCGATCACTGGCGGGACGGGCGTGTACCGCAACGCTCGCGGCGAGATGGAGCTCAAGTACCACAATCCGCAAGGGACGAAGATCGACTTCGTCTTCCACGTGATCGGCTGAGCGTCACAGGGCGTCGGGCTCGCCGACGGGATCGGGCCCGGCGCCCCTGAGCTTCGGCGGTTCCTCGCCATCTCGGGCGGAGCCGTCGAGTGCTGCTTTCCATGCAAAGCGGCACTGTTGGCGGCAACCGACCGCGGTGTCGTGTCCGCGTGAGAGCCGGCTCCCTAGTTGGGGTGCCGACTGGTCTCGCGTATACGCGTGCGG